>JAOUOK010000265.1 GCA_029880425.1 Gammaproteobacteria bacterium | reverse complement strand
TATGGTTCGTTATGTAAGTCCAGTACTGGTGTTTTTTGTTTTTGTAAATATTACTGGCATTTTTAAGTTTTAATTTTAAGAAGACGTTATGACAACAATAAGTAAAAGTGCCCTGGTTGCTTACTTACCAGAGCAAATGTTTAAACTTGTAGATGATATTGAAACCTATCCGGACTTTTTACCCTGGTGTGGTAATGCAACAGAAATATCACGTAATGAAAAAAATGTAGAAGCCAGTGTATTAATTTCACATAGTGGTTTGAATAAAGAATTTACAACCCGAAATACCAATACACAATTCAGTAAAATTGAAATGCACCTGGTAAATGGTCCGTTTAAAAATCTTGATGGGACCTGGATATTCGAGGCCTTAGGTGATTCAGCCTGCAAGGTTTCACTGAATTTAGAATTTGAATTTTCCAGTAAACTCGTTGGTATTACTTTAGGACCGGTATTTAGTAAGATAGCCAATAACCTGGTAGATGCTTTTATTAAACGTGCGGAAACAGTTTATGGATAATAACGAAAAATATTTTATCGAAGTCATTTATGCTTTACCTGAAGAACAGCAACTAATAACGCTGGACGTTGAGCAGGGAACTACGGTTGAACAGGCGATTAAACTTTCGGGTGTTTTGGAAAAATATCCTGAAATTGACCTGGAAAAAAATAAAGTGGGTATCTTTGGTAAAGCGACAAAAAAAGATGAAGTGTTAAGAGATAAAGACCGCATTGAAATTTATCGGCCACTTATTGCTGATCCCAAAGAATCACGTCGCAAGCGCGCTGAGAAAAAAGAGCGCGCAAGCTAAAAGCTAATGAGCTTTTTTACTACAGGGTAATTTTATTTAGCTGGCTCTTATCAATTTTTGACAGCTTCCCATTTGTGAAATACAAGGTCAGCAAGCGCCGTTCAGGTTTTCCACGACCCTTAGTATAAGTGTAAAGATAGTCCCAGCGGTTCTTGTGAAACGGATCTTTGAGTAACGCGGTTCCCATAATGAAAATCACCTGTTGCCGGGTCATCCCCGTTTTGAGCTGGGCAATTTGCTTGTCATCAAGGGTATTCCCTTGCTGAACGTCAGGTTTATAGGCGCAACTAACGAGCAGTTGGCTAAAAAACAGGCTAATAATAAGAATGAGAACTCTTCTCATTTGCTTTCCAATATGCGACGATTAAAAAAAAGGATCATACCTTAATGTTTGCTCTCTATGCGAGCCTGTTGTGAGAAGTTGTGAGGAATAATGGACAGTAGTGAATTAAAACGCGCAGGCTTGAAAGCCACATTACCCCGACTAAAAATTCTTGAGTTCCTGGAAAACAGTAAAGTCAGGCACATGAGTGCAGAAGATGTATATAAAGCCCTGCTTGAAAGTGGTGAAGAAGTCGGTTTAGCCACGGTATACCGTGTATTAACCCAGTTTGAAGCAGCCGGGTTGGTAGTACGTCATCATTTTGAAGGTGGCCAATCGGTATTTGAAATGGAACATGGTGAACATCATGACCATATACTGTGTGTTCGTTGCGGTAAAGTGGATGAGTTTGTTGATGAAACCATTGAAGAGCGGCAGAAGAAAATAGCTAAAGAAAAAGGTTATAGCATGACGGATCATTCACTCTATATATATGGAGTGTGTGGGGAGTGTCAGAAGGAAGAGTAATTAACTCTTTTTTTATAAAATCTATTTCGCATGCTACTGCTTAGCTGTGGGAAAAATGCTTTTTATTCAAAGCTGGATTCCTGATAAATGTAGCACATTTTCGGAATGACGATGAAAAGTTAACTAACCTTACTTAACATCTCTTCAGCATGTGACAGGGTTTGCTGAGTGATTTCAATCCCCCCCATCATCCGTGCAAGTTCATTCACGCGTTGTTGTTTATCAAGATAATTGATCTGGCTGATGGTGGTTGCCATGTCTGATTGCTTGCTTACCTGTAAATGATGATCGCCTTGTGCTGCAACCTGGGCAAGGTGAGTAACACAAATAACCTGTCGATGACTGGCGAGCTGCTTAAGTTTCATGCCAACAATTTCTGCGACTCGACCACCGATACCGACATCAACTTCATCGAAGATAAGGGTTGGAATTCGAGTTGATTCAGCGGCAATAACCTGGATAGCCAGGCTAATACGGGATATCTCGCCTCCTGACGCCACCTTGCTGAGTAATTTAGGTGGTTGGCCAGGATTGGCACTAACAAGGAATTCAACTTGTTCATTTCCATTTACATGAAATGAATCAGTGCCATAAGGGTTTAATGCGACCTTAAAGACGCCACCGTCCATTCCAAGCTCAGACATACTTGCTGTAACTTTGCCCGAGAGAACATTCGCGGCTTTTGAGCGACTTGTTGTCAGTTTATCGGCAGCTTTTTTGTATGCAGCTGCAGTGGCTTCAATTTCACTTTGTAATGACTCAAGCCTGATATCGGCATTTTCAAGTGAATAAAGTTCTTGTTGCAGGTTTGGAAGTAGCTCTACAAGTTCATCAGGTGATACCTGGTGCTTGCGCGCAATTGTATGAATGTTACCGATACGTTCATCAATCTCGCTGAGTCGTTGTGGATCCAGTTCCAGGTTGTCGAGGTAGTGACGTAGCTCACTGGATGCTTCATTTAACTGTATAGCTGCACTATCTAATAAACTGGCAATGTCATTGAGTTTATTATCTGTTTTTGCCAGGCTTTGTAACTCCTGGGTTAAAATATTTAATTGCTGAGTAATTGCACCATTGTCATCTTCTTCAAGTGCATACAGTGTTTTTTCTGTCGTTTGAACTAACTGGCTGGCATTAGACAAGCGTTTATGTTCAGCATCCAGCTCATCTGATTCACCGGTTTTCAGGGCAAGGGTTTCGAGCTCAGTCGCCTGGTAACGTAAAAGATCAAGCCGGTGCTCGCGTTCACTTTTTTCAGTACTCAGTTTTTCTAACTCGTTCTTTAATTGATACCAGTTTTTATAGTGTTCTTTAACTTCGTTTAATAAAACGGAATGATCAGCATAATCATCCAGTAACTGTTGCTGGATGTCTGCTTTCATTAATGACTGGTGTTCATGTTGACCGTGTAAATCAACCAGCATTTCACCCAGTTCACGAAGTTGTTGAACAGTTGCGGGTTTGCCATTAATAAAAGCTTTTGATGGGCCTTTTTCATTTACTGTCCGCCGAATTATGCATTCATGTTCACTATCTAGTTCATGTTCTTTTAGCCAGGCTTCGGCATTTGCTGCTTCACGGGTATCGAAGGTTACGCTGATTTCAGCACGATTCTCTCCGTGACGAATAATTGTATTGTCTGCTCGATCGCCTAAAGCTAAACCAAGTGCATCGAGTAAAATGGATTTACCTGCACCGGTTTCCCCTGTGAGCACTGATAAACCCGCTTCGAGTTCAATGTCCAGGGCTTCTACGATGGCAAAATTCCAGATGTGAATATGAGTTAGCATAGGTAAGTTATTATAATCTTTTAGCCTAAGTTCAAATTAAAACATTATAACCACAGAGGTGAAGGTTATAGTTTAAAAGTGTTCACCCCAATGTAATTTAGCACGTAGTATTTCATAGTGATTATGTTGTCGGGGGTGAATCAACTTCACTACTTTTTTATTTTTCTTAATTGTAATTTTATCACCTGAGACCACGCCGAGATTAATCTGCCCATCACAGGTAACCTGAGCATG
>JAOUOK010000264.1 GCA_029880425.1 Gammaproteobacteria bacterium | reverse complement strand
ATGATCGCGCAGGTTGTGTTATCTATTCTTGCCTCGACTATCGTGATGTACTTTTCAAGAAAACGTGAGTTTATTGCCGATACCGGGGGAGCCGATTTAGCTGGACACCAGAACATGATTAACGCACTTAAACGGCTTGGCCAGGTTGAACCCGAAGCCTTACCTGAACAAATGGCCGCCTTTGGTATTAACGACAAAGGCGGGATCATGGCGTTATTCTCATCGCATCCGCCTATTGAAGCCAGGATCGTTGCATTAGAAGAACGTGCTAAAAGGATGTCGTAAATACAGGTTACTCACACAATACCTGAGTGTTACTAAAGCCCGCTTTTGCGGGCTTTTTTATATCCCGCTTTTGGCTTCATTGTAATTGTGTATTTTTTTGATATGGTTAATAAATGAACGCGCATAAATACATGACTTTCTTTTTTTTCGTTTTTATTTTTCCTGCTGCAATAAATGCTGAAGAAGTTGGAAAAATTGAAAGTGATACCCCGATCTTTGATGCTCATATTCATTACAGTCATGATGTCTGGGATGCGATTTCAGCGAAAGAGGCCATCCGACGTTTGCGCGAAGTGGGAGTTAAACGTGCCCTTGTATCGAGTTCCAGTGATGAAGGTACTCAACGCCTTTACCAGGCGGACCCTTCATTCGTGGTACCTGTGTTACGTCCTTACCGAAAGCGTGGCACGATTGAAAGCTGGATGTATGATGAAACAGTGATCCCTTATCTTAAAGAACGACTTGCAAAATACCGTTACGCCGGTATTGGTGAATTACATATCGATGGTGAGCAGGCTTATACACCGGTAATGCGTGAAATTATTCGCCTCGCCAAAAAGTACCAGTTGATTCTTCATGTGCACAGTGATGCGCAGGCGATTAAGTTTATTTTTGAGCAATATCCCGGGGCCACCATTCTGTGGGCACATGCCGGTTTTGACTACGCAGTTATTGTTGGCAAGATGATGGAGCAGTATCCTAACTTAATGGCCGACCTGTCATTCCGTGGTGAGATTATTAATCAAGGCAGGCTTATGAAAGCATGGCGTATCTTGCTGACCCGTCATGCCGATCGTTTCCTGCTGGGAATTGATACTTATGAGCCGCAACGCTGGTTACAAATTAAAAACGTTATGCGCTGGCAGCGTGAGTTACTTGCTGTATTACCTGGAGAAGTGGCCAGGAAAATTGCTTATGATAATAGTTTACGTATTACCCGGTTATATGATGAGATGTATAATCTGCCCGCAGAATGAAACGGGTAAAATGTGAAAATAATTCTCAAGATCCTCTTATTTTGTCCGAATATATAACTTGTCCCAATTTATATGGAAGAAAATTTATGTTGTCATTATTTAGAAAATTAAGTCTTATTGAAGGCCTTTCCCTGATTGTACTGGTCTGTATTGCCATGCCGGCGAAATACCAGTTTGGTGTAATCGATAGTGTCTGGCAGGTAGGGATGACCCATGGTGTGTTGTGGACGATGTACTTCGTAACCTCACTGATTGTTAGCCACCAGCAGAAATGGTCAGTGATGTTCTGGCTAGTTGTTCTTTTTGCTTCCGTGATTCCGTTTGCCTGTTTTTTCCTGGATCGGAAATTAACAGATAAAGAACCGTGCCCGGTTGAATCTGTATAAAGTAATTAGTACCGCATATTGTTAGCTGGATCTTTCATTCGAAAGATCCGCTTCACCACAATAACGCAGGATATGTTGATGCGCAGCTTGTTTGAGTTTAACTGCAACGGACCAGCTATCGTTCGTTTGTCCTTGAGTTAAAACTTCAGGTGCCAGTGCCTTGCCTATGGTAATGGTGACATTGCCATGCCGTACCGCCCAGCTTCCTGCGCGTAAAATAGATCGGGTTCCGCGGATAGCAACCGGTACAACCGGCATGTTTGCGTTTGCAGCTGTAATAAATGCACCCATGCGAAATTTTTTTAAGCCCGATACGCGGGTAAATGTTCCTTCAGGAAAGAAGAAAAGTGACTGCTTGCGTTTCCTGACATTTGCAATTTCTTTTGTGTCATTGATACCTTTTTGTATATCAAAACGTTCAACAAATTCGGCACGTAATCTTTTTAAGGGCAGGGCGGTTAAATAACTGTTAAGGAATTCACTTTTAGAGACATAGCTAAAGTTACGTGGAATGGCAGCGTTAATGGCAAAGCTATCCAGGTAGCTTGTATGATTCGCTACAAACACACAAATTTGTGATGCCGGGGGTAAATTTTCCAGGCCCTTTACCACCACTTTAGTTCCTGATGCAAAAGCCATGAAACGAGCTAATCCATGCACAGCTGTCCAGCGCCATTTTAAGCTTGGCAGTAACACGATAGATAACCAGGTTAAAACTACTGTTGGTGTAAACAGTGACCATGCGTAAGCAGAATATAGATGGTTAACAAAACGTTGGCGTATACGTCGACCAACAGGCAGCATTGATTTGAGTGCAGTGCGACTTATTTGTAGCCAGAAAGCTTTGGGTGCCTGGCCAAGTAAATTTTGTTCATAGAGTTCACGACAGGCTGAGCGCCTGACTTTTCCACTGGATGTCTTTAAAACAGTATGGGGCGGTGCAATGATAATTTCATCGGGAGGTAAGCCCACCAGGTCACTGGCTAGTGAGCTAATCTGGTTTTTCAATTCCTGTTTTACTGCCTGGTCCGTTTCCCTGCTTTCTGCCAGTATTACTAAACGTTCAGTTGCTGATGATTGATCTTTTGCCGGGAATGCAGCTACACAACCATTACGAATGCCATCAATATTTCCGATCACTTCTTCAAGCTCATGTGGATAAATATTACGGCCTGCGCGGATAATGACGTCTTTATTTCTGCCGGTAATAAAAATTTCACCATTGGCAATATAAGCCAGGTCCCCTGAATTTAACCAGTCAGCAATAAATAACTTTTTTGTTTCTTCAGGGTTACGGTAATAACCTGATGTCACCGATGGGCCGCGGAACTGTAAATAACCTTCATGGCGTTCAGCGAGTTCCTGGCCATCGGTATTTACAATACGGATCTCGTGTCCATCTAAAGCTTGCCCCGAGGCTACAAAACTTAACGCATTTGTATCTTGTGGTTGAGTGGGTATGGCTTCACCAGTTTGACTAAATTCATCCCGTTTTATCCGGTCAATAATGGGTTTTTGCGGCAGAGAAGGGAAGGCAAGTCCAACAGAAGACTCTGCTAAACCATAAACAGGCATCATTGATTCAGTTTTAAAACCAACACCTTGGAAAAACTCACTAAAGCGTTTAATGGTTTCAGGACTGACCGGCTCTGCCCCGTTAAATGCTAAACGCCATGAACTTAAATCAAGACCTTCAATATCTTCACTAGTCAGACGCTTTAAACAAAGCTCATAACCAAAATTCGGTGATGCCGATAAGGTACCGCGGTACTGGTGAATAGCCCATAACCAGCGTTTCGGCCGGGTTAAGAAGCTCAGTGGAGACATCACCACCAATGTCATGGCGAAGTACAGGCTGCCAAGCCATGCACCAATCAATCCCATATCATGATAAAGCGGTAGCCAGCTGACAAAGACATCATTCGGTGTCGCTTCTACTGCTTTACCCATTGCACGCACATTAGCTAACAAGTTTGCATGTGTTAATACAACCCCCTTGGGGTTGCCTGTACTGCCGGATGTATATTGAAGAAATGCAATATCCTGGGGGTTGAGCAG
>JAOUOK010000263.1 GCA_029880425.1 Gammaproteobacteria bacterium | reverse complement strand
GTGATAGTAGCGTTACGTTTGCCATTACTGATGAGGGCCTCTTCACCAAAGCCACTTCCTGTAGGGAGTGTCGCCAGTAATACATTTGCCGAGTCAGCCATGGGTTGGCGGTAAACATTACAGCTGCCGGATTTAATGATGTAGTAGTTATCGTCATTAGCACCTTGCTGAATGACAACCTGATCTTTTTTTACCGGAATTTCTTCAAGGTGAGTCAGGAGTTTTTGTATGTTTTCTGTTGGCAGTTTTAAAAAAGCGGGTGATTGCAGGAAGCTCAGCATCCAGTCGTCACCATTATCATCAGCGCTAATTTCAGTGACTTCATACGTTGCATTGAGCTCAGGTTCATCACTCATTAACAGCTCGAGTAAATCTGCATCTATATATAATAGTGTCGAGGCGGTTTTAGTTTTAAGTGTTTGGCGACGAGGAGAACCTTCAGCTATGGGTGCTGGAACGGCTTTTTTACTTTTTATAACGGTAGTCTTTTGCTCTCCGGGGGTAACGGCTTCAATTTGGCCAGAGAGCAGGTAAATTTGGCGTGAATCTGATTCACCGTGGCGGCAAATAATGCGATCTGCCGGAACTTCATCAATAATTGACTTGGCAGCTAGCTCATCTAGCAGGATAGGGTTCAAGCGGTTTAATGGCTCAAGTGTTTTAAGCGTAGCGCGGTCGATTTGTTTAGATGAGTTTTTCATGGCGTCACTATATGTTGTTTTCATTACATCAGCATTAAATAAATGGTCTAGTTCTCCATTTATCGTCTAATTTGCTGCCATCCTTAGCGCTGATCAAACTTTAGCCTAATATACCGTTCTAATTTGTGAATTGCCTCACAAACGGTACGAGTTGTGGCTAACTATGTGCATTTTGTGAGCAAGATCGCCCAATAACTGCTTTTAAATTGTGGGTATTGTGTGGTGAAATTAAAATTTCCTCATGAAATATAGACGGGTTCCACGCTTATATCCAGTAATCTGTTCAACACCTATTACACCACCATGCTGTGAAGTGAAATTTAGTCCAAAACGGATATTTTGTCGCCCAGATTCAGAAAATTCACTGATTTTAGTAACAGTTCCGAAATCACGCTGTTCTCCATTGAGACGCAGAATTTCAGCAGCGACAAATAGTCCAATATGATCTATCGCCTGGTATTCGATTTGGGTACTGAATAAAGTCTCATTCCAGGCAAATTTTGTTACCTGGCTAGTTGTTTCACCGGTGCTTTGGTTGTATCGGTAATTAAAATTTAAACTGAGAGAAAGTTGTTCTGTTTCAAGTGGAATAAAACGGAGTAAAAAGCCTGCATATTCTCCTGAGGTGAAGCGTGCGGATACCAGTGTATTATCAGCCTGGCTCATTTCGAGAAAACCAAACTCAAGTCCAGCATGAAAATATGAAGTAAATGGCTCATACCAGTTAATCCCTAACTGGCTGGTTTGAGTTTTATAGGAAGTACTGGTGAACTTTAAATCTGATGTTTGGTTTTGTACTGATAGTGCAAATTCAAGCAGTGGGCTGGTGCTAGCTTGTACCGTAGCGATGACAGGGGAAGTAATTGAAAAAATAATGAATAAAATAAAAGAATAAATATTATTGGCTAAGATTTTCATTTTATTTTAAGTTAACAACTTTATCCTGTGGTTTTGACTATTATATTAAGATGCTCAACAAAAATTTACCATTATATCTTGTAATACTGCTTGGCAGTTTTAGCCTGTTCTCATGCTCTGAACCTGATGAGCTTGATGTTTTGAAGCAACGCATCAATGACCTGGTTTCCGCTATTGAAAAACATGATGAGCAAGGACTTACAGAATTTCTTGCTAAAGATTTTTCTGCCAAAAAAGGCCTGAATAAAGCACAGTTTTTCCTTTTTGCCCGCTATCATTTTAAAAAAAATAAAAATGTTTTAGTGACTGTTATCGAGAAAGACGTGACCCTTACTAAAAAACAGGCTGATGTGACGGCTAAAGTTCTGTTAATCGGTTCAAATGAGTGGTTACCTGAGCGAGGACAACTTTACAACGTGGCTTCGCGCTGGAAAAAGGAAGGCGGTGACTGGGTGATGAGTCGATTAAGATGGGAAAAAGACTTAAATTAACGGATGATATCTTCTTTTTCACCTAAACGATTACGTTTAGAAATAACGCTGTTATAGACATTAAACTTACCTTTTTTACGATCTTCAAAATAACGCCTGAGTGTTTTCTCGATTGTTTTGAAGGCAAGTAGCTCCCAGGGGATATCTTCTTCATTGAAAAGCCTCACATCAAGGCTTTCAGGGCCGGCATAAAAGTCGAGATCAAGTAATGTTGCACGGTACATTACGTAAACCTGGTTGATATGCGGCAAGCTGATGACTGAATATAAACTTTCAAGTTTAAGGTTGGCATTCGCTTCTTCGCGTGATTCTCTTATTGCGGCTTCTTCAAGAGATTCCTGGTTTTCCATAAAACCGGCAGGTAAGGTCCATAACCCATAGCAGGGTTCAATGGCCCGTTTACAAAGCAGAACCTGTTTATTCCAAACAGGAAGACAACCGGTCACGATTTTTGGATTTTGATAATGAATAAGATCACATGCTTCACAAATATGGCGTGGTAAGTTGTCACCTTCCGGGATTCGGTGAATAACTGGACCGCCACATTCGCTACAGAATTTCATGAGATTAATTATTTAGCCAGGCTGCCCACTCTGCATGAGTAGAGACATCAATATTTTCCCGCGTCGCTTGTGTTTGCAGGAAGCTTTGTAAGTCCTGTAATAAATTACTATCCATCAGTGCAGGTTGCTCCAGCACTTGAGAATGTAATAAAGAATATATTAGCTTTAATTCTGAAAGGGAATATTCAGTAAGGTTTTTCATGATAGTGATGGTTTACTTTTTCCCACCTTGTGGTTTAAAGCCATCAGGCAATTGACCCATATCACCTTCATCAAAAAGGAAACCAAGCATGTGTTGTTCAATAACTTTAATACTATCTGGATCGGCAGTATTCAGACCATTTTCATTAATAATTGAAGTTAAGCGTTCCAGCCATTTTTTCCAGCCTTCATCAGAAATATCATTAAAGATACGCTCACCTAATTCACCCGGGTATGGGTGTGCTTCTAAGCCAGGTGCTTCTTTTTTCAAAACTTTACAAAAAACCATGCGTGACATAATGATATTCCTCTATATCTAACACTAAATATAGCGAGCGCCAGAACCTGTGTTAGAATGTATACAGTAAGACTCGGGTATTTAGTTGGGTGACTATTATCCGTTTTTAGTCAAATTGATTCAAGCCTAAAAGGGCAGGAGTATAAATATGAGTGCAGGCTTTAATAACACACTGATGGAGCATGAAGTACGTTTATCGGATAGTGCAGCTGCTCAAATGGCACAAATTGTTAATGCTGCTGAAGATAATGTTGAAGGTATTCGTGTCTTTGTTTCGGGTGGTGGTTGTGGTGGTATGACGTATGGTATGACCTATGCAGAACAAACCTTAGCAACCGATAAGGTACTTGAAGGTGAAGGCTTTAAAATGCTGGTTGATGTTGTGGCCTTGGGTTATTTACAGGGGTGTGATATTGATTATGTTGAACAGGGCTTAAATGCTTCTTTTGTTTTTAACAACGTATTTCAAAGTGTGGGTGGTTCCGGTGCCTGTGGTGGTTGTGGTGGCGGCGGCGGCGGAGGTGGTTGTGCTTAATTCGTACTTCCC
>JAOUOK010000426.1 GCA_029880425.1 Gammaproteobacteria bacterium | reverse complement strand
AGAATGCTGACAAATTTCACCTACAATGAAGATATCAATGGTTCAAAATGTCCATTAAGTGCACATACACGACGTATTAATCCACGTGGATCACTTGAATACGGTGTTAAAAATGCTTTTGATACACCCGGTGCATTAGTTAATCGACGCAGGATTCTACGTCGTGGTCTACCATATGGCAAAGTAAAAGATCCAACAAAAGATGATGGAAATCACGGAATAATTTTTATGGCATTAAATGCAGACATTAAACGCCAATTTGAGTTCGTACAGCAGCAATGGATCAATTATGCCAATGATTTCAAGCAAGGTAATGATAAAGAGGTTTTACTCGGAAATCATGATGCGAAAAACCCTGGTAAAGTTGTCCTCCAGGTAGAGAAAGACTCAGGTCAACCACCTCATTTCGTGTGCAATATTCCAAGATTAGTAGAAACCCGAGGAGGAGATTATTTTTTCATCCCAAGTATTACCGCGTTAAAAATGATTGCCGGTGGTATTATTGATCCAACATAGAGAATTGCGTATTCACCTTAAGAGAACTATCCATTTGACCTTGAAATTGAGTTAATCAATTGAATAAATAATGAGACAAAAATAATGGCAAATTCTAATACTGCAAAAGACAAAGTACTTGAATGGGTATTTAAACACCTTGATTTTGTGTTTTCAATTCTACGTATTATTAAACCAAATGTTGTTTTTAAGGGTAATGCTATCATTACACGATATGAAGACGTAACTGAGGTCTTAGAGCGCGACTGGGTTTTCCAAGTACCGTATGCTGAAAAGATGGAAAAAGTGACCAATGGCAGTAACTTTTTCCTTGGTATGCAAGATACTGAACAATATACTCGCGATGTTTCAAATATGCGGTTAACTGCTCGTCGAGATGATATCAACAACATTATCATCCCATTTGTTGAGAAAACTTGTACAGAAATTATTGCTGCCAGTAATGGAAAAATGGATGTTGTACAAGAATTGACCCGTGTAGTACCCACACGATTAATCGGCGAATACTTTGGCACACCTGGCTGGAACGAAACAGAATTTACAGATGCTGCCACAAACATGTTTCAGTATCTATTTTATCCTGATGACCCCGAGGTTGAGAAAAAAGCACTAGATGCCGCTGAAAAAACACGTAACTATCTAGATCAAGCCATTACAGAAAGAAAAGCTAAACGCGCTTCACGTGATGATGTGCTAGAACGCTGTTTAAAATTGCAGGATGCAGGAATGCCAGGCATGACTGATATAGATATTCGAAATAATTTCATAGGCTTAATTATTGGTGCGATCCCAACCACCTCAAAATGTGCTGCGATAACTTTAAACCATTTATTTAATAATCCTGAACTACTTGTACTAGCGCAACAGGCCGCACGTGTCGATGATGATCAGAAAATGATTCAATTTGTACAGGAGAGTTTGCGCCTAAATGCCTTTGCAGCAGGGATTAAAAGAGTTTGTGCTGAAGATTATGTGGTTGCCAAAGGTACTTTACGATCAACTAAAATTCCTAAAGGAACCATTGTGTTAGCTGCTACTCAATCTGCAATGATGGATTGGCGAAAAATTACGAAACCCAAAGAATTTCGTCTAGACCGCCCAGCTTACAGCTACATGCATTTTGGTTATGGTCTGCATACCTGTTTTGGCCAATATATTAATCTGTCCCAGATACCTGCAATTATTAAAGCAGTATTAAAACAGAATGTGTTGCAGCGCGTATCAGAGATGAAAGTCGTTGAACCATTTCCAGTTAGTCTTGAAATTGAATTTAAGAAATAAAAAGTTATTGTTTTTATATTGCTATATTACATAGTCTAGAACAGAACTTTTTTACCGGGTCATTACGATAGACGATTCATAGGAGTTTAAATAAATGGGAAAGCTAATCACTTTTTCTCCAAGCGCCGATTGTGAATTAGCACGCTGGATTTTGCAGTATTATGGTGAAAATTACATTGAGGACAAACACACTATGCCTTTTGTCCTCATACCGTTAAAACTGAATGGTTCCGATACGTTCCCATTATATGTAAATAATGAATTAAAGCTCACCAATGTACGTGCAATTATTGATCATTTTGAGACCGCAACTGAAGAAAATAAAAAACTGATTCCAGCAAAATATGCTAATGAAATTGAAACAGACTGGACAAATTTTAATGCTAAATTGGGTTCAAATGTTGTAACTTGGGCATATTCAAATCTCCTGCCACACAGACAAATTATGACACGTCCATTAAGTCTTGGTTGCCCGTGGTATGAAGAATTCGTTGTTAAACACTTCTATAACCTTCCAAAAAATACAATTTGGAATTCAGCTGATCTAAGTAAGCCTAATGCTGATATGGCCTTAATAACAATTAAGAAGATATTTTCAGATGTGGGTAAAAT
>JAOUOK010000262.1 GCA_029880425.1 Gammaproteobacteria bacterium | reverse complement strand
AGTATGAACCCTAAGAATCAAGCTAGTTAATATTAATAAGGCATGGGATAATCACGCCTTATCTTGGCAATGCCTTTAATAACCTCGTCTGATAATTTTATTTCAATCGAACCAATATCTGTTTTTAATTGTTGCATCTTGGTCGCGCCAATCAGTGTTGAGCTGATAAAAGGACGGCTGTTGACGAAGGCAAGGGCCATCTGGCTGGGATCAAGATTATGCTGCATGGCCAGCTCAACATATTTTTGTGTTGCCAGCTCAGTATTAATATGGGCACGGTGATCGGGGCGGGTTTCAATCGTTAAACGCGATCCTTCGGGGCGGGCACCGTTTAAGTATTTACCGCTTAATGATCCCCTACATAAAGGTGACCAGGCCAGTAAACCACAATCTTCATGTAATGCGATTTCACTTAAGTCCGGTTCAAAGTAGCGGCAAAGTAATGAGTATTCATTTTGAATGGATGCCATGCGTGGTAAGGAATGTTGTTCTGCCAGCGTTAACCATTTTGTCATACCCCATGCCGTTTCATTGGAGAGACCAACGTGGCGAATTTTTCCTTCTTTAATCAGAGATTGCATGGTCTGTAAGACTTCAAGGAAGTTTTCTTCTTCTTCCCGGGCTTTGAAGTCCGGTGCAAAATCCCAGCTTTGACCAAAATGATAGGAGCCCCTGTTTGGCCAGTGCAACTGGTAAAGATCGATATAATCTGTTTTTAATCTTTTTAGACTGCCTTCAAGTGCAAGCTGAATATTTTTCTTATTAATGCCTTGACCATCCCTGACCCATGACAGGCCCGGGCCAGTTATCTTCGAGGCGAGAATAACCTTGTCACGGTTATTTCTTGATGCAAACCAGTTGCCAATTATTGTTTCAGTTTTCCCATAGGTATCGGCACTTGGCGGAACAGCATACATTTCAGCAGTATCAAAAAAATTCACACCATGTTCAAGTGCATAATCCATTTGCTCAAAGCCATCATCCTGGGTATTTTGAACTCCCCAGGTCATCGTGCCCAGCCCAATAAGACTAATATCTAAATCTGTGCGACCTAATTTTCTATATTCCATTTTACTTTACCTTTTATCGGGAAAATTGAATGCTGAGTTAGTAATAATAATCAATTTATTATAAATCCGGGTTAAAAACTATTAAATAACCCGCATATGTAGTTAAATTATAATTTATAAGGTGTTTCGCTTAACTGATGCTACAGGAGCGGCTATGCACAATTCAATAACAACTTTGACCGTCGGATTAATGATGTCCTTTTCATCTTATGCAGGCATGCATCAGACGATGGATGTTGATAGTGATACGGGTATTACCAGCTGGAAAATTAAAGCACACGGTGTGAGTTTTTCTTTAACTCAGATATTACCAGAGCAATCACGCGCATTTTATGTTAACCGTGGCTTTACCCTTCAGCAAAGTGAAGCCTTTGCCAGTTCATGTGTTTATATGACCGTGATGCGAAATGATAATGCACCCGGGACAATTCATTTTAAAAGAAGTAACTGGTCAGTTAGTATTAACAATAAACCGCATCAGCTAAAATCGGTTGCTCAATGGATAGATACGTTAAAAAAGCAAAAAGTTAAGATGCCAGCTTTAATTGCTTTTCGCTGGGCACAATTTCCGCCTGAACAGGAATATGAGGTTGGTGGTGACTGGAACCAGGGTATGTTGTCGATAGGATTGCCAGCAGGAAGTTATTTTGATTTGAAAGTTCGTTGGGATATTGATGGAAAAGAGTATGAAACAACGTTACGGGGAGTTAAGTGTGCGCAATAAAAATCATTTTATGAAAATAGTTTTATTGATAGTTTTGGTGTTTTCTTTTAACACGGTGACCGCTGCTGAAAATGGCCCTCCGCTGACTCATAAGCTTACCAAGTTAAAACAACAGTTGCCTGCACCTGCGCTAAGACTTAAAAATATGGATGATGAAGTTGTTGATATTAAAGATCTTAAGGGTAAAGTAGTGGTCGTTAATTTTTGGGCAACCTGGTGTCCTCCCTGTCGGCGTGAAATGAGTTCGCTTGAGCGATTACATTTAGCGACAAAGGAAAAAAATGTTGTCCTTTTGGCTGTGAACGTCGGTGAAGACATGGATACCGTTTTTCCATTTTTAGGCATGATTTCACCTTCACCCAGTTTCCCGATACTTTTTGATACAGATACTGAGACAGCGAAACAATGGCAGGTAAAAGGGTTGCCAACAACGTATATTGTGAGCCCTGAAGGTAAGATAGTATATCGTGCTATTGGCGGGCGGGAGTTTGATCACCCCGCTATACAGGATGCGGTAATTAAACTGACTAAATAAATAGCAAAGAATAAATGCCAAAAAACTTTTTTTATTTATTAAATTTTTGAACTTTGCAAAAGCATACATCAGTCACTGATGTTTAAATTTCCATCCTGCGGGCATTCCTGATGTAGCAAGCTATTCATGGCAATCTCGGCAAAGTCACGGGTTCCTTTCAGGATTTTCCTGCCATCACGCAAGGGCAGCATCTTAATCACTTCAATTTCTTTTCCAGTTAGTTTACTCGTTTGTGTAACAATTTTTCGGTAATCAGACTAGAGGCTAATACTTATATGGGTTACAGGGATAAGCAGGCTACACTTTAAGTAAATAATTTAAAAAACAGGCCTGTCCTGAAGAGCTTGTTCTACTGTTACTGTTGGAGGAGCCAGAATCATGAATCCAGTTATAACCGTTGAATTTAGCGCAAAAACCGATGTTGCTGAAATTAAAGAAGAAAGTGTTTCGCTCCATTCCACGGAAGAACTTTTTGCCTTTGTTGCACCGGGCGGCGGCTGCGACAAGATTCTCATTGGGTTGCCAGGGATGCACCAGGAATTAATGTTGCTTACTAAAGATGAAAGGGGTGATATACACATCGAGTCCCTGCTTGGTGTTGTTTTTGTCCCCTTATTACGGATAAAAAAGTTAAGTAGCTTCATTGAGTAAGGTATGAAGCATGTTTAATTTTATCTGCTTGATAAAAGTTTCTTTTCGTAGCGTTGCCTGATTAAATCAACGCGCTTTTTATTTGCACCCATATCACGCCGCCCCACCCTTGATGCTGAGCGCAGGTGTACCAGGTTTGTCTCATCATCTATCCTGAACTCAACGTCGTCGACAAATCGAAAAATTTTTGAAGTGAAGGTGGCAGCCAGGTAATTGTTTTCCTCGGTTTCAATCATCCCCCCCATTTCATCTATGATGTCTTTCAGTGTGTTTATTGGAGAAGTAGACATTTTACGCTTTAATAAAAGTTTAAGCGGTGAAGTGTAATGTGTTTGTTGCTCAGGATATTCACTGTTAATACAATTAGGTGTGTCAGGGCAACGAGCAAGCTTTCCGTTCACCAGGCCAGCTGCATGACCGGATTGTGATTTTATACCCAGGAAAAAAAGAATAATCACTACGGTAAAAAATAAACAAATAAAAATAATTGAAATTGTTTTCATATTTTAAATTAATTACGCGGAAACATAATTTTAGTAGTGTTAATTATTATCTATATCGGGATACATGTTTTTATATTCTATACGATATACTTATCCAATTATTTTAATTTATCAAATAAAAATCTGGGGGGGTAAATTGTTGATAAGTATGGATGAATCGGTCAATGTACTTGGTGAGCCGTTGACGATGTGCGGTGATGACCCTGTAACCGGATTTTTTAGAGATGGTAAGTGTAATACCTGCAAAGATGA
>JAOUOK010000400.1 GCA_029880425.1 Gammaproteobacteria bacterium | reverse complement strand
TGTTCAGTACTATTAATGCTAATTGCACACTACCAGGGTAATGAATTAATCGATAATAAACCCTGGCCAGTATTACTGCCTATTCTGGCAATGTCACTCACCGGCCCAAAAGAAGGAGCGCTCTGGTCAGTTTTTATGATGATTACGCTGTCTATCACTACTGCGATAACACCTAACGATTACGAGGCATTTTCCATCCTGCTGCAACAGGCTGCCATAGCCACAACGACCGTTATATTTTTTCACTTTGTAAAACATAACGATAACAGTATGAAACTCATATCTGAGCTCTCACAAATAGACTCGCTAACTCAAATATATAACCGGCATTATTTTAATCTCACTTTTGATAACGAAGTACGCCGCTCATATAGAAATAACTCACAGTTTGTAATCCTTATGCTTGATGTTGACTATTTCAAATCATTTAACGATTTATACGGTCATCAACAAGGCGATAAAGTGCTGGCCCAGATAGCACAAACCCTGAAAGATAACCTGCGTCGTCCCGGTGATTTCATCTATCGATACGGTGGTGAAGAATTTTGTATTTTATTGACTGACACCGGACACCAGGATGCCACTAAATATGCTAACAACTTACTTAAGTCAATCTATGACTTAAATATATCTCATGATGGTTCCTCGTTTAAGCGCGTAACGGCTTCCATAGGCATGGTTCATAGTATTAATCATGATAAAAAGTTTTCGTATAACTTATTAAATCTTGCAGATAAAGCTCTCTACAAGGCTAAAGAACATGGCCGTAATCAAATCGTTGAAGACAACCGGTAATTCATAACGCTATCCCCATTACAGGCTTTAAGATAGGTATATTTGCAGCCTGTAACTACTGATAATTTATCTCTTTATTCTCTAACTGGTATTACTCTCGATGCAGCCTCTTTTGCTCTTTGTCGTGCATCATCCACATTATTCCCATAGGCAAGCGCGACACCCATACGACGTTTATTAAATGATTCGGGTTTACCAAATAAGCGAATATCTGTTTGCGGTACCGCTAAAGCCTTTTCGATTCCCTCAAAAGCAATACCCTTTACATCCATTTGTCCATAAATCACCGCACTGGCTCCCGGCTCTCTTAGTGCTGTTGAAACAGGCAAGCCTAAAATAGCGCGGGCATGGAGTTCGAATTCATTCTGATACTGTGTTGCCATGGTCGCCATGCCAGTATCATGGGGGCGAGGACTCACTTCACTAAACCAGACATCGTCACCTTTAATAAAAAGTTCTACACCAAATAAACCACGACCGCCCAGGTTCGCCGTAATCGCTTTAGCAATCTCCTGGGATTTTTGTTTAGCCACTTTACTCATTGGCTGCGGTTGCCAGCTTTCAACATAATCACCCCCAACCTGGATATGACCGATGGGCTCACAAAAGTGCGTTTCTATTTTATCCTGTTCGTTTAATGCCCTGACCGTTAATAGTGTGATTTCATAATCAAACTGGATCATTTCTTCGACAATGACACGGCCACGATCGACACGGCCACCACTTTTCGCATAATCCCACGCTGCTTGAATATCTTTTTCTTCCCTGATAGTTGATTGCCCTTTACCCGATGATGACATGACTGGCTTAACAATACAGGGATAACCAACAGCATTATCTATGGCCTGTTTTATCTCATCCTGGCTTTCAGCAAATGCATACTTAGATGTCGGTAAGCCCAGTTCTTCTGCTGCCAGGCAGCGTATACCTTCCCGGTTCATGGTCAATTGTGTAGCACGTGCCTTAGGTATAACTTCAGCTAAACCCTGCTGTTCTATATTGGCTAACATTTGTGTATCCAGTGCTTCAATTTCAGGAACAATAAGATCTGGTTTTTCTTTTTTTACCAGTTCAAGCAAGGCATCACCATCAGCCATGTTTATCGTGTATGCACGGTGTGCGACCTGGTGACCCGGTGCGTTGTCATACCGATCAACAGCGATAACCTCTACGCCTAAACGTTGTAAAGCAATAATCACTTCCTTACCCAACTCACCTGAACCGAGTAACATAACGCGTTTTGCCGTTGCTGACAGTGGTGTGCCAATTCTCATATCAAACCTCCGAGAGTTTAAGGCAACCATAATAAAGTGGCCTATAAATTGAGTCCAGAAAAACAATTCACCACGGAGTTCACTGATGTAGACGAAGAAAAAATAAAATACTTATAAAAAACTCTGTCTATCCCAATCTCTTTCGTGGTTAAAGATTTACGGACAAATTGTTCAAACTCCCTTACAATAAGCTTAAAAATCAAGCACATTAAGATTTATTGGGAGACCATACAGTGAGATTAAGCGCTGAAGAATTCAGAAACTGGGAACATAAAAGCATCACCTTGCTGGGGATGTCAGGTGTCGGTAAAACCCGGTTATCTAATATGTTACCCAATCATGAATGGTTTCATTTTTCCGGTGATTACCGTATCGGTACTCACTACCTGGATGAACCCATACTCGATAATATTAAAAAACAGGCCATGCAGGTCCCGTTTCTGAGAGATTTACTGCGTTCTGATTCTATCTATATTCAGAATAATATCAGTGTCAATAATCTGCAGCCAGTTTCGACTTTCCTTGGAAAACTGGGGGATCC
>JAOUOK010000261.1 GCA_029880425.1 Gammaproteobacteria bacterium | reverse complement strand
CTAAAAGTTTTCATTATTTCGCCTGTCCGAATTAAAAATTTGTTCTGTTCAAAAAAGAGGCGGAATATTACTTAACTCAGCCCCAAGATTCAAGAACTAATCCACTTGATTTCAAGTTTCTTTGATATAAATAGCAAGTACTTACTTAGTTACGGCATAAAGCAGGACAATTCACAAATTTCAGGCAAAAAAATAGCGCGGTAAAGGGGTTAACCGCGCTAAAAGTAAATTCCATCCATATGGAGGGGATGGAGGAGTCAAAACTGGTAAATCAAACTATCTAAATCAGTGATTGCTAATATAATAATTCTCTTAATTAGAGTCAACTAATATTCCTCTTTTATTTATAAATTAATTTCTGTGTGGCTATTAAGCTTTAGTGTTTGGGTAATGACAGGGCAGATTTTTTACTTCTATGATCTATAAAGAGCTATAAATTTCCACCTACAAGCACTTAAACCGGCATTACAGGGCGGGGTAAAATATTTTATTTACAGCCAGTTTTGCAGCAAGGCTTGTTTGATGTCGATCAGTTTACCGTGAAAAAAATGGCTGGCCTCTTCCATCCAGATTAATTGAGGCGGGTTAGGTCGTTCAGATACCCAGTTTTTTACTGCCAAGGCATCGATCACTTCATCCTGCCCGCCCTGGATCACAAACCAGGGGACTTTAATTTCAGCTATCACATCAAAGTCATACATGAGAACTGGCGGTGCGACCAGCAAAACCTTTTCTGCTTTTACCTTGGCCTGCGCACGGGCTGTGACGTAGGCACCAAAAGAAAAGCCGGCCAGCCAGACAGCGGCCAGGGGACGCCACTTTCTTAATTGTTCAACAATAGCCTGCAAATCTTCAGCTTCACCGCGACCTTCATTATATTCACCGGCAGATTCACCCACACCACGAAAATTAAAACGTACGGTAATTGCGCCAAGCTCTGAAAAGGTCTTGTGTAAAATATGCACGACTTTATTGGTCATAGTGCCACCATATAAGGGATGAGGATGACTGATGACAACAACAGGGGAAGATGCCGTTAAAGGCTGCGGTAGCGTGATCACGGTTTCAATATCCCCTGCCAGCCCCTGCATAAAGGTGGTAGCCGTGTTTTGTTTATCAAATTCAAGATTGTCTAGTCGCATAGGTGAGAATTCTTAGCTGAATTTTATTTACAAGTAGTGATGAAAAATGACCGTGGCAATCTCATGATAAATCGCACTTTCCAGAAGATTGCTTGACCCGGTAAACCAGGCTCACAATGGTGGGAAAATATTTTATTTGTCGATTAACAAACGTTTTACAATTTTGCCTTGCTGTAAATGCTGCTCAATAATTTCATCAATGTCATCTTCATCTAAATAGGTGTACCAGGTTTCTTCCGGGTAAACCACGATCACCGGGCCATGCTCACAGCGCCCGAGGCAACCAGCCATGTTGATGCGTACATTTCCTTCACCGCTGAGCTGAAGTTCCTTAACTCGTTTCTTGGCGTAATCACGTACGCGTTGCGCGCCCAGGTTGGCACAGCAACTCTCACCACCCTCACGTTGGTTAACACAAAAGAAAACATGATTTTTAAAAAAACTCATTCAGTTAAACTCGAAAATTATATATCAGAAGAAAACATCTAAGATGATCATACAAAATCATGCACGTGATTGCGAGTCATGATTTTTTTGGCCTGGCAATCTTGTTACGGATCGCACTTTTCTGAAGATTGCCACGCTTTTCTCGCAATGACGTAAAAGAGCATGTATCTTTCGCCTATGAAAAACGAGCAGGATATAACTAACCATATTCTTTCACTTGCTGATCGCTGTGTGAAATGTGGCTTATGTTTACCTCAGTGTCCCACCTATGCGTTAACTGAAAATGAAAATGAATCACCACGTGGACGTATTGCCTTAATCCAGGGCTGGTTAACAGGTCAGCTTAAACCTTCAGAAAAATTAATGAATCACCTGGATCAATGTTTACTCTGTCGTCGTTGTGAACGTGTTTGTCCCTCGGCAGTGCCATACGGTGAAATTATTGACCGGGCAAAAAACTTGTTAAAAGAAAACAGGTCAACATCATTTTATACGGGTATTAAGCAACTCAGTTTAAAAACCTTAATGAATAAAAAATTCTCTTCACCGTTAATCAATGGGTTACGTTTTTTACAAAAAAGCGGGGGGCTTTTTCTTCTACGAAAAAGCCAGCTGGGTAAACTGCTTGGTTTACAACCTTACCTTGAAATATTACCTGAACTGGATAAGCCCTTTAAGCCTGAACATTTTTATCCTGCCATCACAACAAAACAAGGCGAGGTAGCTTTATTTACGGGATGCCTGTCAGGTTCCTTCGATAGTAAAACTGTCGAGGCAAGTATTCGCCTGTTAACCCGCTTAGGTTATGACGTCCATATACCACCACAACAAGGGTGTTGCGGGGCATTACATATGCATGATGGTAATCAAAAACAGGCCGTGAATTTCGCTAACCACAATATTCAGAGCTTTAACCCGTTAAAAAATATTAAAACTGTCATCAGCCTGGTTAACGCCTGTACTTCACAGTTAAAAGAATATCCCGGGCTCAATACTTCTGATTCATTTTCCACGGAAGTAAAAGATATAATTGAATTTTTAAGCGAGGTTGACTGGCCAGAAAACATAACGATGATCCCGCTTAACAAAACTGTCGCCTTACAAATTCCCTGCAGTTTACAAAATAGCTTACGGGCAGAAGAAAAGCTCATCACACTGCTGCAACGGATCCCCGGCATAAGTTTGCCACCTGATGCTATATATAATAAGTGTTGTGGTGCAGCCGGTACTTATTTTGTAAATTTTCCGGAAACATCCGATAAATTAAAACTCCAGGCACTTGATAAACTGACAAAATCTCAACCCGATCTCATTATTAGCAGTAATTTGGGTTGTGCCCTGCAACTCAAAGCCGGCTTAAAGCAGCAAAATAATAAAGCTGAAGTCATTCACCCTGTTTTATTATTAGAACAGCAACTTAAGTTAATCTAAGCCAGGCTTCTGGCACAACAATTGCTCCTTTTGTTATTAGTTAACAAGCAGGAGAAAATTCATGAAACAATTTATATTATTAGTCAGTCTTATCACAACAACATTATTTTCACACAGTGTCATGGCCAATGGCTACTGGGGTATTAAAGCAGCCATGGTTAATGTTGATGCTGCCGCTTATTCTAGCGATGCCATCAACGTGGGAATTTTTCTGGGGGTAGATGTAACGGAAATTGGCTCAAGCCCTCTTGCGGTTGAAGTAGATTTTAATACCACGTTAATCCAGGGAGATGGTAGTGCAGGCCCAATAGGTTTTGACTGGGGAACGCAAACAAGCGCGGTATACGCAGCACTACGTACCGGGAATGACGATTACCTGAAATTCAAACTCGGCTTACATAACACAAAAACATCGGTTGAATTATCAGGAAATACCAGCAGCGGTTCAGGCACGGGCTTAGCATACGGCATCAGTTTTAAATTCAGTGATTATGAAATTGAATACACTGTTCTTAATGGCGAAGATAGTAACGATGCAGACATCAGCTTAATCAGTCTTGGCTTTCACTTTAATTAACCTTTATTTTCAATGAAGATATTTAAAACAGCTTTACTCATTTTCGGTATTTTAGCCAGCCCGCTAAGTATTGCATCAGACTTTCCTCCCTTTTATCTCGGTGTGAATGTGGGTGAAACTCGCATCGTTAAAGATGTAAATGGTAGTTA
>JAOUOK010000260.1 GCA_029880425.1 Gammaproteobacteria bacterium | reverse complement strand
AACAATATAATTTTTTACTTTTGCAATTGAATCGAGGTAAATAGATTCATCTTCTTCACTAACCTGGCAAAGTTGAAGGGATATTTCATCACTTAAAGCACAGACCTGGTTACTATCTGTAATCAGCATTTCCAGGTAATCATAATTTTTTTCACAAATAAAATAAGTTATATCATCCTTATGATCGTATATTATGGCTGCAGGAATTCGTGTTGCATAGGCAATAGGTATAGATGGAAGAGTTAAATCAAGTTGTGGTTCAACTTGTTTTGCTAATTCATAGCCAAGGTAAAGAAACCAGCCACCTGAAAAAGGCAGAGTCTGGTTTAGTATCTGTTCATTACGTTGGCTTAGCCACCAGCGATTCAGATTAATAAAAAAGTCATTTCCATTAATGTTTGGAATACCACTTAATATTTCAGAATTAGATAAAGTGAGTGTCTCTTGTGGGAAAGCAAAAAGAATATCAAAGCGTGAAGAGCAGGTTTTATTATTTTCAGTTTCAAGCGCAACTGAATTTGCCACGCTTTCGAGTAAAAATGGGTAACGTAGAGGATTTTGCTGATGCAGGGCCAACAAATCATGTTGACCCTTTTCAGAATGAATATTTAAACCACTTGGTTTAAAAATATCCGGGCTGCTTTTAGAATGCTGCATAAATTAAAGAATGCTGCAGTTCTTTTATAAAGATTAAATCTTGCGGAAGATTAATGTACCGTTGGTACCACCAAAACCAAATGAGTTTGACACGGCAACATCAATTTTCATTTCTTGTGGTGTATCCGGAACAAAGTTCAAATCGCAACCCTCATCAGCATTAAAAATATTAATCGTTGGTGGAGCAACCTGATCACGAATGGCTAATACAGCGAAAATAGCTTCAATACCACCCGCGGCACCAAGTAAATGACCTGTCATCGATTTAGTCGAACTCATAGCAATCTTTTTAGCATGATCACCAAAAGTTAATTTAGCGGCCTGTACTTCAGCAATATCACCTGCTGGTGTAGAAGTGCCATGAGCATTAACATAATCGACTTCATCAGGATTAATACCTGCATCGTTAATCGCATTATTCATACAACGGCTTGCGCCTTCACCACCTTGCGAAGGAGATGTCATATGGTAAGCATCACCACTCATGCCGAAACCAATAACTTCAGCGTAAATAGTAGCACCACGTTTTTTCGCAGTTTCATATTCTTCAAGTACAACAACGCCGGCACCATCACCTAACACAAACCCATCGCGGTCTTTATCCCAGGGGCGACTTGCTGTTGTAGGATCATCATTACGAGCAGATAAAGCACGTGCTGCTGCAAAACCACCTAATCCTAAAATTGTGGTTGCATCTTCTGCACCACCGGTAATCATGACATCGGCATCACCATGCTCAATCATACGTGCAGCATCACCGATACTGTGAGTTGCAGTGGCACAAGCAGTTGTAATTGCATAGTTAGGGCCTTTAAATCCATAACGAATTGAAAGGTTGCCAGAGATCATATTAATGATCGCTGCTGGTATTAAAAAGGGAGATATTTTGCGTGGACCTGAATTCGTATATTTTTCATAATTAGCTTCAATAGTCCCTAAGCCACCAATTCCAGAGCCAACTGAAACACCGATACGTGTCGCATTCTCATCCGTGACCTCTATTCCAGAATCTTCTATGGCTTCAATCGCTGCTGCAATACCGTAATGAATAAAGTTATCCATTTTACGTGCATCTTTATTAGACATTACAGAAGTCACATCAAATCCTTTTACCGAGGCACTGAACTGTGTGGCAAAAGCAGATGCATCAAAAGTAGAAATGGTTTCTACACCACTCTTACTTGCAAGGATATTTTTCCAGCTTTCTTCGACACTATTACCTACGGGAGATAACATTCCCATTCCAGTTATAACTACGCGACGTTTAGACATTTTCAATTCTCAATATTATTTATATATTTAGTACTGTTTTTTCTATCTATAGAAAATAAAAAGCCGCAATCACTATGTAGTTCTACTACAAAGTGATGCGGCTTTAGAATTCAGGTACAACGATTAGCTGTTTGCGTTAATGTAGCTAACTGCTTCTGCAACCGTAGTAATCTTTTCTGCATCTTCATCTGGAATTTCAGTTTCGAACTCTTCTTCAAGGGCCATAACTAATTCAACTGTATCTAGTGAATCAGCACCCAGATCGTCTACGAATGAAGCATCTTTCGTTACTTCTTCTTCTTTAACACCCAATTGCTCGATTACGATTTTTTGTACACGTTCTTCAATGCTGCTCATTTTGGTCAATTCCTCCGATTTTTATACGATTGACGCTGCGGGCGGTATTGTATTGTAAACACCCGACAGATTCCACATTCTTGGTGATTTTAGCCAAATAAATCACAAATTTTGTGTTAATTGTTTAATTTTCAACCACTTATAGGTTGTTTTAGCCCATATGCATGCCACCATTTACATGGATTGTTTCACCCGTAATGTAGGCGGCACCAGGCGATGCCAGAAAGGCTACGGCATTAGCAATTTCCGCTGCATTGCCTAGTCTTCCCGCTGGAATTTGGCTCAGTAATGCTTCACGCTGCTCCTCAGGAAGGGCACGCGTCATATCTGTATCGATAAAGCCTGGTGCCACAACGTTGACAGTAATTCCACGGCTACCGACTTCGCGGGCAAGGGACTTGCTAAAGCCAATAACGCCTGCTTTGGCGGCTGAGTAATTTGCCTGGCCAGGATTACCGGTGACACCCACTACAGAAGCAATACTGATAATACGGCCGCGTTTAGCCTTCATCATGCCGCGTAAGCAGGCTTTACTGACCTTAAAAATAGAACTCAAGTTAGTGTTCATGATGTCATCCCACTCGGAATCTTTCATGCGCATAACAAGGTTGTCACGGGTAATACCCGCGTTGTTAATTAGGATAGTGGGTGCGCCAAATTCATCACCAATCTGCTTGACGGTATCTGTGATACTGTCCTGATCAGTAACGTTCATGACCATTCCTTTACCTTTAATACCGTTTTCTTTCAAATAGTTAGAGATATTTTCTGCACCACTTTCTGATGTTGCTGTGCCAATGACTGTTGCGCCCTGTGCACCTAATGCGATAGCAATCTCTTTACCGATACCTCGACTGGCACCTGAAACAAAGGCTATTTCATTCTCTAAAGTCATATTCAACTCCCTAAATCCTTAAAATACGATTATTTATTGTTCTAAAAGTTTATTGTCCTAAAGCGGCTTCAATTGAAGCGGTATCTATCAATGCAGCAGATGCCATTGATTTATTAATTCGTTTATTCAGGCCCACCAGCACTTTACCCGGTCCACATTCAAGTACCATATCGACCCCATCAGCAGACATTTTTTCAATGGTTTCAACCCAGCGAACAGGGCTAAATAACTGGCGTTTCAAAGCCTCACGGATATCCGCTTCAGCATTATTTGAGACGACATCAACATTGTTTAGTACAGGAATCGATGGTGCATGAAACGTAATGCTAGCCATGACTTCAGCTAATTTTTCCGCGGCAGGTTGCATCAGGGCGCAATGAGATGGAACACTTACCGGTAATTCCAGGGCACGTTTGGCACCCTTTTCTTTGGCTAAAACAGTAACACGCTCAATGGCAGATTTATGCCCTGCAACAACAACCTGTCCCGGCGAATTATAATTAACAGCTTCGAGTACATCACCATCAGCAGCATCAAGGCATACCTGACGAACAGTCTCATCATCCAGACCTAAAATG
>JAOUOK010000259.1 GCA_029880425.1 Gammaproteobacteria bacterium | reverse complement strand
TACCGAAAAAAAACCGGCAGTAGCAAAAGACAACACAAGCACCGATGTCGAAAAAACTAAACTAGTTGCTGACAAAAAAACAGGAAGCGCAAAACCTGGCAAGGCTACAGCGACAAGCAAGCCCGCTAAATCTTCTAATGCCGGTGTTATTACCCTAATTCTGATTGTCACCATTGGCATGGCTGGCGGCCTTTACCTGCTGTGGGAAGAACAACAACAAATCTTAATTAAACAAAGAATTTCTTCACAAAATATTGAACAACAACTCGCCTCATTGCAACAAGCACAAATCGAGGCGAATCAACTCACTGAAAGTCGTATTAAAGAAATTCATGAGTTCCAGGAAAATTTACGCATTAACCTGACTAACCTTATCCGTAATAAGGAACATTTACGTAATGACTGGTTAATGGCAGAAGCTGAATACCTGGTACAGCTGGCTAACCACCGTTTATTACTTGAAAAAGATGTGGCGACAGCAGCGGTTGCCTTAAAAGCAGCGGATGCCCGCCTGGCTGAAGTGGCAGATCCCGCCTTACTCTCAGTAAGAAAAATCCTGGCAAAAGATTTACAAACGTTAAATAATATTCCAACGATTGACCTTGCCGGTTTGTCGGTGACTTTAAGTGCATTGACCAATAATATTCCTAACTTACCGTTAAACACGCCTGACCCTAAAACACATAAAATCACCCAGACTGAAAAGACCTCGGCATCAAGTGAAGTAAAAAGTGTAAAAGATCTTCCCCGGGCAATCTGGAAAGATATAAAAAGCTTAATCGTAATTCGTCATCATGAAAAACCGTTGCAACCCTTACTTGCTCCGGAACAGCATTTTTTCCTGGTGCAAAACCTTGGCTTATTATTAGAGCAATCACGCCTTGCTTTACTTAACGGTCATAATGAAATTTACCAGGAACGTTTAGCAACAACAGAAAAATTGATTAACCAGTATTTTGATACCGGGCACAATGTGACCCGCAACATGCTTAGCAACATTGCTGAGTTACAAAAATTTGATATTGATCCTGCCTTACCGGATATTTCATCTACCTTTTCTGCGATTAAAAAATTCCGTACCCAGGGTCAACAACCTGAAGTAAATACTGTAAAAGAAGTGCCTGCAGCTGAAACTACTGAAGAGCCCGGCGTCAAAGAAGTGCCTGCAGCAAAGGTTAAAGAAACATTATGAAACATTTATTCGCTTTCTTTGCCGTCATCTTTCTTGCTGTTATTGCCGGCTTGCTTGCACATGAAGATACGGGCTATGTCCTGTTTGGGCGTGGTTACACTACCCTGGAAATGAGCCTCACTCTTTTCCTGGTTTTATTAATACTCAGTTATATTTTTGGTTATGCACTGCTACGTTTCATCGTACGCAGCTGGGGAATGCCGGAACAGTTAAAACACTGGCGTAATTCAAAGCAACATAACAAAGCACGCAACACGACACTACAAGGTTTTATTAATTTATCGCAGGGACAATGGAAAAAAGCCGAGCGCCTGTTAATCCGTTCAGTTAAGAACAGCGACATGCCATTGTTAAACTACCTGTCAGCAGCAAAAGCAGCACAAAAACAAAATGCACCTGAGCGACGTGACCATTACCTGGCACTGGCACACGACAGTATGCCGGAAGCTGATTTTTCAGTCAGGCTAACCCAGGCTGAATTACAATTCGCCCATGGTCAAAATGAGCAGGCCCTTGCAACGCTGGTTCACCTGCATAACATTGCCCCTAAGCATCCACATATCATGGTGTTGTTAACACGTATCTACCGGGACCTTAAAAGCTGGAAAGACCTTAAAAACCTGTTACCACAACTTCATAAACATCATGTTTATCCAGAGAAAGCTTTAACTAAAATTGAAAAGCAAACATATACTGAACTGATTCAGCAAGTGAAACAAAATGATGACATTACAGAGCTTACAAATTTATGGTTAAATATTTCACGTGAGCTGAAAAAAGATCCTGAAATAATTGCTATTTATTGTAATAAGCTTATCCAGCTTAATCAGAATGATGAGGCTGAATCAATTCTACGAATAGCAATAAAAAAAGAATGGGATGCAGAACTGGTCAGAATCTACGGCCTGACAAAATCATCACAACTGGAAAAGCAACTGCTATTTGCTGAATCACTCTCGCGTGATCATGACAATAATCCCATCCTTTTACTTACATTAGGGCGTTTATGTATGTATAACGATTTATGGGGTAAAGCACGTGCTTATCTTGAAGCCAGTATTGGCTACAATGAAATGACAGAAACCTATAAGGAACTAGGACTGTTAATGGAATATCTGAATGAACCTCAACTGGCAGCAGAGTATTTCAAAAAGGGATTATTTCTTGAATAAAACTGCAGCCAGGTTTGATTTATTTTAGTCTTTCTGGAACTCAAAGGCGTCAGAAAAATAATGGTCAAGATCCAGGTTATTTTTCACAAACTCATCACGACCGGCATAAACCATCTCAGGTGAACCCGAACCATAAATTTCATACTGACTTAAGTCCGGATAGTCTTCCATGATGGCTTGATGTACATAACCCGTACGTCCATCCCAGTTATCTTCTTCTTTAGGCTCAGATAACACGGGCGTATAACGAATTAATGGATTTTGTTTAGTCCATGACTGCACTAACTCATCCATGTACAAATCTTCTTTAGTACGTGCACCCCAGAACAAGTGAATAGGACGCTCAAGCCCGACCTTAAGAGCATGCTCAATCATGCCTTTTGCCGGGGCAAAGCCCGTACCGCCAACCATGATAATGATCGGACGCTCAGACTCTTCACGCAAATAAAAAGTACCGTACGGACCCTCGATGCGCATCATGTCTTTTTCTTTCATTTCATCAAATACTTCACCGGTAAATTCACCTCCGGGTATATACCTGATGTGCAACTCGATAAACTCATCATCATGCGGAGCATTGGCCAGCGAGAAACTACGATGCTTACCATTTTTAAGTAAGAAGTTAATGTACTGGCCTGCAAAAAATTGCATACGTTCTGTTTTAGGTAATTGTAATTTAATTAACACCACGTCATGGCTTAACTGTGTTTTTTCATGCACACGACAGGGTAAAATTTTCACTTCGATTTCATCTGACGAAGAAAACTCTTTCGATTTAATCACCAGGTCTGTCTCAGGTACCGCCTCGCAAAAAAGAGCAAAGCCTTTACTAAACTCATCAGCCGATAAACCTGGCGGTGTACCGTTTGGGTAAGTGACCTTGCCTTCCTTTAATTCACCTTTGCAGGCACCACAGGCACCACCTCGACAACCGTAGGGCAATGCAATACTCTGACGCTCAGCGGCATCCAATATGGATTCACCTTCGTTAACCTGGAAAACATGGTCTGTAGACTCGATTCGAACTGAATAACTCATTAAAATACTCAACTTAATTTTGGACGCGGAATTATCCCCTAATGACTGATAAAGATAAACCTTTTAAACACGTTCTCATCATTGGATGCGGTGATATTGGCCTTCGCGTCGCTAAAATGTGGAAAAATACGGGAAAAACAGTATTTGCACTGGCGCGTAGTGAAGACTCAATCGATGTTTTCAGACAACAGCACCTGCATGCCTGCCAGGCCGATCTTGATGACACTCAGACCCTTAAATCTCTGCCAACCCGCCAGGCCCTGCTTTATTATTTTGCCCCTCCACCCGGGAAAGGACAGGTTGATACCCGCATGGAAAATTTTCTCGCCAGTATTGATAAAGAAAATCTCCCCACACACCTAGTTT
>JAOUOK010000010.1 GCA_029880425.1 Gammaproteobacteria bacterium | reverse complement strand
TGTTAAATCCAGTGGTGGACATATTGTAGTGGAGTCTGAATTAAACGAAGGGAGTGTATTCAAAATACTCTTCCCACCTGTTTCTGGAGTTCTTAATAAAAGCAGTGACAAAACCTTAACCTCCACACCACAGGCAAGTACAGAAAATAAAGAAATATTAATTGTTGATGATGAACCAAGCCTGGGGATATTTTTAGGTGAGATTGTAAGTAATTACGGTTATGGAAAAATGATCTTTACCAGTAGCACCGAAGCTCTTACTCTATTTAAAAAGGAACCGGACAGATTTTCTCTTGTTATTACTGATCAAACAATGCCTAACCTAACCGGAATAGATCTCATAACACAATTAAGAATACTAAAACCTGATTTTCCAGCCATCCTCTGTAGTGGATACAGTGATAAGATTAATGAAAATGAAGCTGAAGATTTAAATATCAGTTTTTTCCAAAAACCGGTTGATACGAAAGCATTAATTTCAAGAATCGATCAGTTAATCAAATAGTTAACTCATTATTGTGTATGGCTAATATCTAAACTCCACATTATTATTTAACAATAGCCAAACCTTCACCACGTTTGTCACTCGCCGCACTGACCTTATTTTCTTTTTTATCCCAGATAACGACATGCATATTGCCATAGCTATTATCTAAAGGTTTTAAACGATGACCAAGCTGCTCAAGTGTTGTTATCGTTTTACCAGTAAAAGCTTTCGGTTCATACTGGATCACATCGGGTAAGTACTGGTGATGGTAACGCGGCAAGTTTACAACCTGCTCAGCAGTTTTACCTTCAATGGTTGCTAAAATACCGTGCAATACCATGGTAATAATTCGACTACCGCCCGGTGTTCCAATAACCGCTAATTTATCTTCACTTTCAATAAAAGTCGGACTCATGCTGGATAACATCCGTTTACCCGGTTCAATCGCATTCGCTTCTGCTCCAACTAAACCATAGACGTTAGGCACACCGGGTTTTGCCGAGAAATCATCCATCTCATCATTAAGTAACACACCGGTACCTTCAGCAACAAAGCCCGATCCAAACGGGTAATTGATCGATAAGGTTGCTGATACCCGGTTACCCTGTTTATCTAGAACTGAAAAATGTGTGGTGTGATTTCCGCCAGAGGTATCTGCAACACCTTTCAATGAACTGCTCGGTGTCGCTTTTTCAAAATCAATCTTCTGTTGTAATACTTTTGCATAATTCTTACTGGTTAATTTTTTGACCGGTACTTTGACGTAGTCCGAATCACCAAGGTATTCCGCGCGATCACGATAGGTGCGGCGCATTGCTTCAACAATGATATGAATGCGGTTTGTTTCTGAGAGTTGTTCGATATTATAGAAAGATAAAATATTCAACATCTCTGCCAGGGCAACACCACCTGATGATGGCGGGGCAACCGAGGTTAAACGATAGCCGTTATACTCACTTGTTATCGGTTCACGTTCTTTTACTTTATATTCTTTTAAATCTTTTAAACTCCAGATACCACCAGCCCTGTTATTACTCTTAACCAGTTTCCTGGCCACGTCACCGGCATAAAAACCTTTATGCCCATAGCGTGCAATTAACTTTAAGGTCTTAGCAAGTTCTGGTTGTTTAATCACGTAACCTAAGGGAGGAACTTCATTATTTTTTAAAAATATTTTTGCCGCGTCTTTTGATTTCTTCGAACGCTGCATTGCCTTTAAACGAAAGCCAGCCATACGCCGGTAATGCTCGGTGACAATAAAACCTTCTTCAGCAGCACGTATTGCCGGTGCTAATGTATCTTTTAAAGGTAAACGGCCATATTTCTTTGCGATATGAACCAGTGCAGCCGGTTCACCCGGAATACCCGCGGCTAAGGCACCGTTGACTGACAAGCCCGGAATCACGTTTCCTTTTTTATCCAGGTACATATTACGGTGTGCTTTTATCGGGGCTTTCTCACGCCCATCAATCATAATATCTTTGTTATTTTTACGATCATGTAATAACCAGAATCCGCCACCCCCAATGCCCGAACTATACGGTTCAACCACCGCAAGCGTGGCACTGATGGCAATAGCGGCATCAAAAGCATTACCACCCTTATCTAGAATTTCAAAACCGGCTTGTGTTGCGGTGGGATGGGCGGAAGCAACCGCTGCCTGGGAAGGTTTGTTTTTTAAAGCGGCAAAACTGTTTGTAGAAAAAATAATAATTAAAAAGAGTGCAGAAAGTTTTTGCATCGCATTTTTCCTAAAACAAAATTAAATTATTAAAGAGAGCTGAGGATAGATTATCTGCAGGCATAAAAAAAGCCTCTAAACGAGGCTTTGATTTTGTTTTGATTAACCCGCGGTGAGTTTTTCGTATTTTTCCTGAAGCTCATCTTTTGATTCTGTATGATCAGGATCAACCAGGATACAGTCTACCGGGCAAACTTCAATACATTGTGGTTCATCAAAGTGTCCCACACATTCTGTACACAAATTTGGATCAATTTCGTAAATCTCATCACCTTGAGTAATTGCCGAGTTCGGGCACTCAGGTTCACAAACATCACAATTTATACATTCATCATTAATCAGGAGAGACATAAAAAAACTCCGTTACAGGGTCTAAAATTAGGTGCGTATATTAGCGTATTCTGTTATTTAATGCAGTAGCTACTTCTTCGTGAACAAACGGGGACACATCTCCGCCTAAAGCGGCTATTTCACGTACTAAACTCGATGAAATATAGCTATATTGTTCCGCCGGGGTCAAAAACATCGTTTCCACGTTCTCGTTCAGGTGCCGGTTCATACTGGCAAGCTGAAATTCGTACTCAAAATCCGATACTGCGCGTAATCCACGTAAAATCACCTGTGCATTCTGCTTTTGCACAAAATCGACCAAAAGCCCGTCGAACCGAATCACGTCTACATTAGCGACATCAGCAAGCACATCTTTAGCCATGGCAACACGTTCTTCGGCACTGAAAACCGGTTTTTTCGCCCCATTCTGGCCACCTGTGGCCACCGCAAGGATAACCCGGTCAAAAATACGCGATGCGCGCTGAACTAAATCACTGTGCCCATTGGTAATGGGATCAAATGTTCCCGGATAAATAGCAGTTATATTCACAGTGAAGAGCCTTTTAGACGATTTATAAAACAGCCATTTTAGCTTATTGCCAGGATTAATTTAAGCACAATCAAATTTCTTAACGCGTTAACTAGCTTCGCTGAAATAAAAAGTAATTTACTTCGCCCGCCGTTTTCTCTTTTAGCTTTACCCAGTTCAGCGGTAATTCCGGCAATGACTGACGCTTTTCAATCTCCAGGTAGAGCATGGTGTTTTCTTTGAGCCAGCCATGTTCTTCAAGTAGTGGTACTGCTTTTTCCATTAAATCTAAATGATAAGGGGGATCGAGAAAAACCAGGTCATATGCTTGTGGCGTATTTTTTAAAAATTTCACACTGTCATTTTGGATGACTTCTGCCCTGTCATTTGCATTAAGCAAATCAAGATGAGCCTGTAACGCCTGGGTCACTTTTTTATGGCTATCGACAAAGGTGGTAAAGGAGGCACCACGGGATAATGCTTCTAATCCCAGCGCACCGCTACCGGCAAATAAATCCAGGCAGCGGGCATCATGAATAATAGGCATTAACCAGTTAAAAATTGTTTCGCGAACACGATCCGGGGTCGGGCGTAAATTAGGGGCATCAGGGAAACGTAGTTTACGGCCGCGCCATTCACCGCCAATAATACGGAGTTGGTTACTACCTTTAGTCATTTATCGTTCTGCTTTAAGCCGTTTAGTTTGCGCGACGACCCACGGTCACGGTAAACATTTTATCCGGGACGATACGCCGTTTTAAAGTTTCTTTAATTTCAGCCAGGGTAACCGCTTCAATACGTTGATTAAAATCTTTTAAATAACTCAGGGGTAAATTATAAAAACCAATCATACCTAAATAACCAGATATGTCTTTATTACTGTCAATCCGTAAAGGAAAACCACCGGTGATATTTTTCTTGGCATGTAACAGTTCTTTTTCTGTCGGCCCTTTATCCACGTAGTTTGTTAAAGTTTCTTTTAAAACATTCAGTGCTTCAGCTGTTTGCCCATTGCTTGTTTGCATGCCAATAACAAACGGCCCACGTTTTAACATCGGTGCAAAGTAACTGTAACTGCTATATGCCAGGCCACGCTTCTCACGAATTTCTTGCATGATACGTGAACCAAAACCACTGCCACCTAAAATATGGTTTGCAACATACAGTGTAAAATAATCTTTATCTTTTCGATGTATGCCCGGTTGCCCTATCATGATATGTGTCTGGGTTGAAGGAAATTCATGGTGGACACTCGAAGCAGATTTCAGATCTTCGACCACAGGTAGTGGCTTCGCTTTTTTACCTGCTGGCAATTTACCCACAATTTTTTCCGCAAGTGATTCTGCTTTTTTTCTGTTTAAATCGCCGACAATAGTAACTAACGCATTACTGGCAACATAATACTTTTTGTAAAAACGAATCAAGTCTTTACGGCTTAACTGCTTTACACTCTTGACTGTTCCAATACCCGGCATGGCATAAGGATGATTTTTATATAATCCTTTATTGAACGTTTCATTAGCAATTGTAGAAGGGGACTGTTTACGTCCTTCAAAACTAATTAATAATTGCTTTCGTACGCGTTCAAGCTCTGTCTTATCAAAAGTAGGGGCATTAATCACTGCATACATAGTGGCAACAGCTTTATTAAACCATTTTTCATCATTTAAAGTTCTTAAGCTGATCGATGCGTTATCTTTAGATGAACCTGAACTAAAATGAGCACCAATACTCTCAAAACGTTCTGAAATATCATCTACGCTTAAGTTTTTATTTCCTAGTCTTGCACCATGACTTAACATACCACCGGTTAATTTTGCGATACCCGGCTTATTACCATCACGCACACTACCAGCATCAAAAACCACCTGCACATCAACCATGGGTAATTCAGGTGCATAAACATATAATACCCGTACACCGTTACTGGTTTTCCATTCTTTTATATCGACAGCCTTATGATTTGTTGTCTCGATACTTTTTATTGAACTTGTTGCACAACCTGCTAAAGCTAAAAAAGAAACGACCAGCAGCAACGGAAAAAAATTATTTTTAACTAACATTTTTATACTCTTTGAAAATCTTTATTTTTAATGATTTAATGACGCACACTAACTGCAGTATGTCGTTTCCCGGATTTAAGTGGCTGAGGATCAAGTACCGCGACAGTCAGGGTATCCTTAACCAGGTATTTTTTTGCCACCGCCTGGATCTGTTCGGCAGTAACCTCTCGAATACGTTTTGTATATTCACTGTTTAAACGCCAGTCCAGCCCGACGGTTTCCAGCATACCAATTTGCATAGCCTGGTAAAAAACAGAATCCTTTTCATAAACTTTTTCTGCAACTGCCTGCGCTTTAATCCGTTCAAGCTCCTTGTCAGTTACACGTTTATTTTTAATTTTTTCGATTTCTTTATTAATCGCTTGTTCAAGTTGTTTTACACTGTAACCTTTAGCTGGTGTACCATCGATTAAAAACATTTCGTTAAGACGGGAAAATAAACCGTAACCGGTATCAGCACTAACCGCGATTTGCTGTTTACGCACCAGTGATTTTGAAAAACGTGAACTACTGCCTCCACTTAATATATAAGCCAGCACATCAAGTGCATAAGGTTCCCATTTTTCTTTTGCTGTTTTATAAGAAGGAACTTTATAACCCATCACCATGTAAGGTAAGCGTGCCGGCGCTTTAACCGTAATACGGCGCTGACCTTTTTGCTCTGCATCCAGGCGGGGTTTGGTTGAAGCAATCTCAGAAGGTTTGATGTCAGCAAAATATTTTTTTGCTAATGAAAAAACTTCCTCGGCACTGACATCACCCACAACCACCAGGGTTGCATTATTTGGTGCATAAAACTTCTGATACCATTGCCTTAAATCTGTGACCTGCATATTTTTCAAATCATTCATCCAGCCAATGATGGGTTGATGATACGGGTTGTTGCTATACGCAGTTGCGTAAAACTGTTCAACGGTTAACGCGGTTGCTTTATCTTCAGTCCGCATGCGGCGTTCTTCCATAACCACGGCCAGTTCTTTTTTAAATTCTTTTTCTGGTAACAGCAGGTTGCGCATACGATCTGCTTCCATTTCAAAACTGACTTTTAAACGGCTCTTTTCTAATTGCTGAAAGTATGCAGTAAAATCTTTGCCGGTAAACGCGTTTTCACGGCCACCATTTTCAGCAATAATGCGTGAAAACTCACCGGCAGGATGTTTTTCAGTTCCTTTAAACATCATATGTTCTAAAACATGGGAAACACCGGTAATACCACTGTGTTCATAGCTTGAGCCCACCTTGTACCAGACCTGTGAGACAACGATCGGCGCGCGGTGATCTTCCTTAACCAGAACTTTCATACCATTTGCCATTTTAAACTCATGAACATCGGCTGCCGCGAAGGCAATATTCCCTGGCAATACTCCCGCAAGACAAAATGCTACAAATCCCAATAAGCTGTTTCTCATTTAACCTTATTCCTTAAATTAACATCGATACTTTACTACTCTTATTTGCCGTGAAGACTTACTCAGAAAAGCGGCAAGTGGTAGGATAGCGTTTTATTTAACCAATTTCATAACAATTTCTACGACCAGCAGATTAATGTTTAGTTTCCTAAAAAAAGATAAATCCAGCACTGCGAAAACACAAAATGAGCAGGAACCATCAACTGCTCAGACCGGTGGTTTTTTTAACCGGCTCAAGCAGGGCTTAAGCCGAACACGTCACGGTCTAACGGATGGCCTGGCGAACCTCGTTCTAGGTGCCAAATCCATTGATGATGATTTGATGGAGCAAATTGAAGATATCCTGATTACCGCTGACCTCGGAATGGATGCCACCATGCGCATCAGCCAAAACCTGCTACAAAAAGTCTCACGCAATGAATTAAAGGATCCAGAAGCTCTATTTGTTGCCCTCCACGATGAAATGCAGACCATACTTGCCCCATGTGAACAACCTTTAGTAATCCCTGAACAGGATACGCCTTACGTTATTCTTGTTATCGGGATTAATGGTGCAGGTAAAACCACGACCATTGGTAAACTGGCTAAGCGCCTGCAAAATGAAGGTAAGTCAGTGATGCTTGCCGCGGGTGATACCTTTCGTGCTGCTGCAGTTGAACAACTCCAGGTATGGGGTGAACGCAACCAGATTCCGGTTATCGCACAACACGATGGTGCCGACAGTGCCTCGGTTATTTTTGATGCACTCGAATCTGCGCGTTCAAAAAATATTGATGTCTTAATTGCCGATACCGCGGGTCGCTTACACACGCAAAGTAACCTGATGGAAGAATTGAAAAAAGTGAAACGTGTAATGAGCAAGCTTGATGAAGCAGCACCGCATGAAGTTATGCTGGTGCTTGATGCCGGTACCGGCCAGAATGCGCTTAACCAGGCCGAACAATTTAACCACGCCATGCAACTTACCGGGATTACGCTTACCAAGCTCGACGGTACTGCGAAAGGCGGTGTGATTTTTGCGCTTGCGCATAAACTTGGCTTACCCATCCGTTTTATCGGTGTGGGTGAAGGTATTGAAGACCTGCGTACTTTTAATGCCAAAGATTTTGTTGATGCGCTATTCGATGAAGAGGGATAAGTAAACAATCACTTCCTTTCGATATTCTTTGTGTCACTGGTAACAAAACAAAGCAAGAGCCACCGGATGAACTGTGAAACAGTGCTATAGTGTGGTAAAAACAGGTACTTATTATAATAAGAAAAAACAAAACCTATGATTCGTTTCATTAATGCCAGTAAACGCTATAGTAGTGGCTTTGATGCACTACAAAATGTGAACTTTCACATTACTCCCGGTGAAATGGTTTTTTTAACCGGCCATTCTGGTGCCGGCAAAAGTTCCTTGTTAAAACTGATAGCATTACTCGAACGTTCAAGCCGCGGCCAGGTAATCGTTAATAACCAGAACCTGAGTAAAGTATCACGCCGACGCATTCCCTATTTTCGACGTAACATTGGCATTATCTTTCAGGATCACCAACTGCTATTTGATCGCACTGTTTACGATAATGTTGCCCTACCCCTTATTATTGCGGGCTACTCTCGCCGTGACATTGCTAAACGTGTCCGTGCCGCGCTGGATAAAGTTGGCTTACTGAGTAAAGAAAAAAAATACCCGGTTACGTTATCGGGTGGTGAACAACAACGCGTCGGTATTGCCCGTGCCGTGGTAAATAAACCGCCGTTAATTCTTGCTGATGAACCTACCGGCAATTTAGATCCTGAACTCTCTGCTGAAATTATGGGACTATTCCAGGACTTTAGTGATGTAGGTGTAACGGTATTAGTCGCAACCCATGATATCGCGTTAATTTCGGAGTTACCTTACCGCACTCTTACGCTCAAAGCGGGAAAGCTTGTTAACGATAGTCAGCCTGTCTCATGAATACCAGGTATACAGCAAGCGAGATACATGCAAGTCCGGGCTTTATTACATTAATAAAGTCTTACTTTATTCGTCATGCCCAGGTATTTTTTTATAGCCTTGGCCAGTTAAGTCGCACCCCGGTTTCAACCTTAATGACCTGCATGGTAATTGGTATTGCGTTAGCACTACCCACCGGCCTGCATACTTTATTAAGTAACGCACAACAACTCAGTGGTGGCTGGGAAAACACGGCACAGATATCTGTTTTCTTAAAAAAGAACGTAGCAGAATCACAGGCAAAAAAAATCAAGGCTGATATTGAAAGCTGGCAAAACGTGACTTCAGTACATTACATTAGTCGTGAACAGGCTTTAAAAGAATTTCAAAATTTATCCGGGTTTGGTGATGCTTTAAAAGCATTGAATAGTAATCCTTTACCTTCCGTGCTGATTGTTAAACCTGACTTAACTTCAAGCACAAATGAAATAACCACAAAAAATTTATTAACTAAACTTCGCCAACTCCGGCAAACAGATAAAGCACAACTTGATATGCAATGGGTTCGACGCCTCTATGCCATTATGAATATTGTTGAGCGTGGCGTTCAGATTCTTGGCTTTTTACTGGCGCTGGCTGTGTTACTGGTGGTAGGCAACACCATTCGTCTCGCTATTCAAAATCGGCGTAAAGAAATTGTTGTGATGAAACTCATCGGTGGCACCGATGCTTTTATTCGCCGTCCTTTTCTTTATACAGGCTTCTGGTATGGCCTGTTCGGTGGACTCATCGCATGGCTGCTGGTCAGCTTTACTATTTTGAGCATCAGTAACCCGGTTGAGAAATTAACCTCGCTTTATCAAAACCAGTTTGAACTCAACAATATTTCTTTAACTACAACTATGTTGTTATTGCTGATTAGTATATTACTCGGACTAGCCGGTTCATGGTTTGCTGTAGGCCGTCACTTACGTGAAATAGAACCACAATAATTTTCTTCTTAAGCGTGAATTAGCACTTAAAACGGTAAAAAACTACACTTTTAGATTTCGTTTACCGATATACTAACCACTAAATAATTTTATTAATAGCAACTCAAAGAAAACTGATTTACAGACATGACTGAAAAAATTACACGCATTTTAGTCGTTGATGGCTCAACCGTATCACGTCAAATTTTGTCTCGCATACTTCGTGATGAAATGACTGATATCGAAGTGGATAGCTGCAAAACTGGTGAGGATGCCATCCAGAAAATGCAGGATACCAATTATGATCTCATTACCACGGCACTGCTGTTACCGGACATGGATGGATTAAAGTTATGCCGTAATATTCGCAACTCAAATACCAGTAACCACCAATACACCCCGGTCATCGTTGTTTCTGGTGATGCCGATGAACGTTTACTGCAAGAAGGCTTCAAGGCCGGCGTTACTGATTACTTTGATAAATCTAATGGTTATAAAGCCTTCGGACATTTCATCAAATCATTTCTACAACGTAATGCCAGCCTGGTTGGTCATATCCTGTTTATTGAAGACAGTAAAACCGCGGCCGCGGTCGTCTGTAAAATCCTAGACAAACATGGCCTCAAGGTCACGCATACGGACTCAGCCGAAATGGCAATGCGTATGCTCGAGCTGCAGCGCGATAATGATGATATTCCCGATCCGTTTGACCTGGTAATCACAGATTTTTACCTTAAGGGAGAATTGACCGGCGGTGACCTGCTTTATGCCATCCGCGCCCGCTTCCATTACTCACAGCAGGAGTTACCCGTTCTGGTGATCACGGGTAATGATGATCAAAAAACCCAGGTTGAAGTATTCCATGCTGGCGGTAACGACTTCGTCTCGAAACCGATTTTAGAAGAAGTCATTATGGCCCGCATCAGGCTACTGCTGTTGATCCGTCACCAGTTTGAAACCCTGAAAAAACAGGCTGAAGACATGCGCTGGATTGCTGCAACCGATAGTCTCACCGGTGTACGTAGTAAGCGCTACCTGGTTGATAATGGAGAAGACTACATCCAGAACACGGCTAATCAACCGGTGTGGGCAATGCTTATCGACATTGATTTTTTCAAAACAATTAATGACAAACTTGGTCATATTACCGGCGATCATGTACTGGCTGAACTGGGGTCAAAACTCACCAAAACTTTCCCTTCAGATATGGTTGTACGCTTTGGTGGTGAAGAATTTTCAGTCCTGATGAAAAACATGACCCATGATGAGGCCCTGGAGAAGGCAGAAATGCTCAAAAATGAGATCGCTGTGCTTAAACCTGCAGATGTTGAATTGACTATCAGTATCGGCCTTGCAAGCATGCAGGACCACCCCGAGAGTAACCTGACCCAAATACTAGCCCTGGCAGACAAAGCCTTATACCACTCCAAGGAAAGAGGACGAAACTGCGTTTCATATATCTCGGCAGAGGGCAAAAGTATCTCACCTTTTAGTGATAAAGCAGATAAATAACCCCACGATTCATCCATTTTTCAAATAAAATCAATAATTTACATTTTTTTTACAAATTGAACTTCTTTAAAAGTTGGCACTCTAACCTTTCGAGTGCTAATATTCGTTAGCGCTAATATTGATTCATAATGAAGCAAGGGGTTAGACAAATGAGCAAGAGTCTTCAATTACAGTTTGCAGTTCCGTCAGGAAGCCTGGAATCTTATTTACAGGCTGCGAGAAACATTCCAATTCTCAGCGCCGAAGAAGAACATGATCTCGCTGTTCAACTACAAGAGAATGGCGACTTAGAAGCCGCTCAAAAATTGGTTTTATCACATTTACGATTTGTTGCTCACATTGCACGCAGCTATAACGGCTATGGTTTGGCATTAGCTGACCTGGTACAGGAAGGCAACATTGGCTTAATGAAAGCCGTTAAACGTTTTGATCCAACAGTTGGTGTACGTTTGATTTCTTTCGCTGTTTACTGGATTCGTGCTGAAATTCATGAGTTTATTTTACGTAACTGGCGCATTGTTAAAGTTGCAACAACTAAAGCACAGCGTAAATTATTCTTTAACTTGCGTAGTCAGAAGAAACAACTCGGCTGGTTTAATGATGACGAAGTCAGTTCTGTTGCAGACGAACTCGGTGTAAAACGTAGTGATGTTCTTGAAATGGAAAAACGCTTAAGTGGGATGGATATTGGCTTTGATGGTCCGGACGATAATGATGATAATATTTTGCCTGCACCAGCAAATTACCTTGAAGATAACTCACTGGAACCTTCGCAGCTAATTGAGCAATCTGACTGGTCTAAAAACCAGGAAACGCGTTTATATTCAGCCTTAAAGGATCTCGATGAAAGAAGCCGCGATATCCTGCAACAACGCTGGTTAACAGAAAATAAATCGACCTTACATCAGCTTGCTGATAAGTATGATGTTTCTGCCGAACGTATCCGCCAGCTTGAAAATAATGCGATTAAAAAGCTTCGCCATGCAATTGGTGAAGCAGCCTGAACATTTTCGCTTAAATTAAAAAGCCTCTTTTTTTAAAGAGGCTTTTTTTTGCTTTTCAAATATTCATAAGACGTTTAAAAAAATGAAGAACATTGAAGCAGCTATCTCCCTGGCAACGACCTACTTTTCTTTATTTATATCATCGACTTCAGTTTTTGCACGTGCTTTTTCCTTATCTAAGGATTGCTTTAATTTATACATTTCATTTTTAACACGCTGCTCACCCTCTTTTTTTCCACCTTCATACATAGAAGAAAATTCTCCCATCATATTCTCAATTGTTTCTGTTGCTGAAGCTAACTGTTTTTCCAGTGAGGTATTTTCAATACGCAGAGCTTCATTTTCTTTTCGTAACTGCAATTCACGTGAGTCCCTGTTTTTATCTGCCACCTGGTGTCCTTTTAACGTTAACATCCGGACATAATCATTCAGCAAAGTATTGATATCACTAACCGTTAATTTTAATAAACTGGTATCTTTTTCAATGGCAACACTGACAAGGTGTTCATAAAGTTTTTTTTCATTACTGATTAAAGAATCAACATTGAAATCAATTTTATTATCTTCTAAATCAAATTCATTTTTAAAATGTTCAGTTAACCGATCTTTCTGTTTTGGTAACACCTGCTTAATATGCTTTACCAATTCACGGGTATTTTTCCCATCTTTTTTCAGTTTATAAATAAAATAGATTACCCAGCCAATCAGGAGCAACAGCAAAACTCCACCCAACTCAGCAAAAATTATAGTGAAACTTAACAATGAATCACTCATCGTGAGTAGTTATCCTTTTCTTATTTACTGCCGGTATCATGACTGACACTATCTTCATCCATTTCATCTCCAAGGCTGGCTGCCATTTTTTCCTTACGCCGCTTGAGATAAAAATAACCACCGCCAAGCACACCAACAATAAGTAAGTTACCGACTACGATAGACATTATTATTAACGTCCAGTTAATTTCATTTTCTTTCTTATCCTTATTT
>JAOUOK010000258.1 GCA_029880425.1 Gammaproteobacteria bacterium | reverse complement strand
AACGAATAGAATCAGGTGAGTATTTTACCTGTAAATTCTGCGGAAAAGATATCCCACCAGAGCGCCTGGAATTACTCCCCTTCACCACAACATGTGTGAACTGTGCCGGGAAAAAGTAATTAATTTACTGGAGATATACTATGTTAAACGAAAAACATGATCTTATTCATGAATTACCTGAATACCGTGATACTATCCATACCCTGAAAATCAGCGATAATCACTTTTCACGCCTGTTTGATGAATACCATAAAGTTGATCACGAAGTACACCGGATTGAAACAGGCGTTGAAAATACATCAGATGAATATCTGGAAGAAAAAAAGAAATTACGCTTACATCTTAAAGATGAGCTTTTCCAGATAATAAAAAATGCCTGAAAGATTATGCTCTATCTTCAACCAGATAAACTTAAGGTGTAGAAATGTATTCTTCTCTTAATGAACTAAAACAACAGAACCAGGAAATTTCACATCTCTGTGATGTACTTTGTATCCTGGTAAAACAACCATCACTTAATGATAATCCTTTTGTTAAGCAATTAATGACCCAATTTAAAGAAAAAGTATGGATACACCTTGTATTTGAAGATAACAATTTCTATTCATCACTAATAAACTCGGATGACGAAAAAGTGCGTGAAACAGCCCAGGCCTTTCATGACAGCGCAAAAGAAATCAAACACCGTTTTTCTGACTTTATCCGAAATTGTTGCAGTCATGCTGAATCTGATTCTGAATACCAGGCATTTAGTGAAAAAAGTCATGAAGTATTTACGTTAATCAGGAATCGTATTGCTTATGAAAATGAGCACATTTTTCCTCTTGTTGAAAAAATGCTATAAAACCATGTCAAATTAACTACAAAAAGAAAGCTTTATTATTTTTCTTTTTGTAACGTCTTCCTGATTTTAACCAGGTTATCCTGGTAGCTCTCTGCATATCCATAATCAAGAAAATCAGCATAGCGATGATGCGTGTCCAGCATTTTATGGGCGTGTTTAATCGGGCACCAGTATTGTTCGGTACGTGAAGCAATTTCCCTTCCGTAATTAATTAAACCCGTTGCATAACTGCAATAGAAACAATGCGATTTTTCAAACAGGTTTAAATATGCAAGATGTTGATGATCAAAAACAATATAGTCTGAACGCCTTACCTGTGCGATGCCATATAAACGAAAACAGATTGCCTGGTAGATACTGACACCAAGATCAAATACCAGCAGTGGGATTATTAAACCATAAATAAATGGGGCAGAAAGTAAATGCTTCGGATTAATAGTGATGAACCAGTAGAACCAGCTCATTTTTAGTTTCTTATGGGCTTGACGAATATTTTCTTCAAACTTAACCCGCTTACCCGCAATCTTATATGAAAATTCACTTTGCTGTTCATACAGAATAGAGCGCATTTCTTCTTCAAGTTCGTGAATCTTATCAACTATTTTTTTTATTTGCTCATTCACTATGGCACCCAGTCTGCGTATGGCTATATTGATTTCATATAGCCAGTTAAAAACAAATGGTCATTACTTAAACCAGTCACTAACATCAACATCATCCAGCTCGGAAATATCCTGTTCTGTTAATTCAACTACCCCGGCAGGTACGTCGGATTCAGGAACCTGTTTTATTTTTATTGCTTGCGGAGTTTCACTTTCTGGTTGTCTTGATACTTGCTGAAAAGCATTAAAGAAAGAATCAAAACTTTTTTCTGTCAGACAAATAATAATTTTTTCCGGTGCGCTGTCGATACGCGCATCCCAGAACGAGGTTATAGCTCGAAAAAAAGCACGTGCCGCTGTTTCAACGGGTACGCCGAAGATTCCTGTACTAATAGCAGGAAACGCAACCGAGTTCCATTCATGCATATGACATAACATCAGGCTGCTGGAAACGGCCTGCTCAATTTTCCTTTGCTCTTCTCCTTCTCCCATTCTTGGACCAACCGCATGAATAACAGCTTTATAGGGTAATCGTCCGGCAGAAGTAAAAGCCACCATACCACTTTCTAACATGCCATGTTCTTTTATAAATTGATTACTTTCATTTTGAATAACTTCCCCCCCCTGCTGGGAAATTTTTCCTGCCACACCTCCGCCATGTGATAAACCACCATTCGCTGGATTAACAATCACATCTACCGGTGCAGACAAAAGATCAGCAACCTGGATAATCAATTCACGCCCGGCAAAGACAAAATGCATATTTTGTTTTTTGTTTTGTTGCTCTATATTCATAGTTTTAACTCTATCAAACGACGAGTCAGATACAAGCGTACTTCCGCTTCCTCGGTGAGCGAATGAAATAAATGATGCGGACCGGTAGCCTGGTCAATCTTTTCATCCAGGTCATCCCTGGTTTCTGCATAAAGTTTAAGAAGTGTTCGCTCCATTTTATTTAATGCATGACAAAGAGGATCTTTACGCTGCCTCGCCATAATAAGCTCAAAGCCATCTTTATAATGATCTCCCAGGCAGATGTGTACCGCGTTAAATAACGTAACCCAGCCGTTAAACCATACCATCATATCGATATCAAACGATTCACCCGCTGGTGGTCCCTGGTTAATAACCTGCTGCAACAAGTCTTTTTCTTTAACCGTTTCCCATTCATCAAGTAATGCTGCGCGTCCATAACCATCAATTGTTGAACTGGTTAAAAGGATCGGTGCATTTGTATGCTTATCCAAAACAAAGGTTACATCTTTTAAAACTTTTTCTGTTTGTTGTGGTGCTTTTGGGTTTACTTTTAAACGCGGTGATGGCTTCATGTCCACCACCTGCATTTGATATCCCCGTTTAGCCAGTTCTGTTGCCAGGCGTGCCACGACACCTTTATTCAATACATCATGTGAAAAATTTAGGCTGGTTTGCTTATGTAATAGTGCCAGTTGAATTTGCCCTGCATATTTTGGATAACGCTCTACAATATTCGCGATTTTTGCTACAGGGATGCGTTCAGCCAGCAAACCCTGTTTATCCACATAGACTTCCTGGTGGAACTCGTCAAAGCTGATTTGTAATAAGACCATAGCTTTTGGCCATTTTTTGGGTCTTGATTTAATTGCCTCAGCCATGTTGCCCATTACTTCATTGGTGATTTTGGCTGTGTCGGCAAAATCACCATTTAGCAACAAGGCAAAATTTTTGATGTGCCGCATCGTTCTGATAGCCGTGTAAAAATAATCCAGCTGATTAGTCAAATCGCCACCGGTAAATAAAACACTGTCGCTGTGTTGCTCGACAAACTCAAATACTTGCTGAGGGTTTTCATTTTTACCGCGGGGTGGACGCCAGGTAAACATACAATGGCGACAGGTTTGAGGACATCCCATCGCGGGAATAATGCCTAACTTGGCGTATTGAATATTTCCGGCGATAAAATCTTTATCAGGTAAGGCATCAACTAAAGCAAGACGCTCCTGGTCTTCTTTACCTAGCATACCGTTATAGCGATCACGTTCATCACGTGAAACCTGTTTAAACTGCACCATGTAATTTTCAGTAAACAAACCAAATGATTGCCATATTGACAGCATCTCATCTGCAAGTTGTTCAGCATCGTTATTTCGATGTTCTAACAGGGTATACAATTCTTCTCGTTGTTTAAGGTTTTCTTCTGAAGATAGCCAATGGTAAATATAGCCTTTAACAAATTTTTCAGCTGAATCGAGTAATAATAAATCCATTAAAAAACTAAACTTGCTACTACGAAATGTTTCAAGCAGTCGTGACATGTAATTCTGATGGACATTATGTCGTAACCAGTGCCAGGCATAGAGATAACTCATGGGGAAACTGAGCTCA
>JAOUOK010000257.1 GCA_029880425.1 Gammaproteobacteria bacterium | reverse complement strand
TTGTACTGACATCAAAATAAGTCAAATCTTCATGCTGAAACAGGGCTTGTGTCTGGCGAATTTCGTACTGGCATTGTGGTAATGAGGCATATTCACTGTCCGGACGCCGCTTGTTACGTATGCTTTGTAACCTTTCTGGTGTAACAAGCAAGCCAAATAGCTTGTTTTTATGTTTTTTTAAAATTTTCGGCAGGGAGTTCGAATCAATTTCTTCATCCACGATCGGGTAATTGGCTGCCCTTAAGCCATAATGCATTGCCAGGTAAAGACAGGTTGGCGTTTTACCTGTTCGGGATGCACCGGTTAAAATAACATCGGCATACTCGTATTCCTGGGCACGAACACCATCATCTGTTCGAAGTGAATAGTTTACTGCGTCGATTCTTTCACTATAGTAATCATCATCAACGATACCATGATGAGAGTGTTCCATACCGAGCAGTGCCTTGCAGCCCATTTCTTCCTCTATGGGAGTGATAAAACAATTAAAAACATCAAGGTAAACACCTTCTGCCTTCGCCACAATATCCCTTAACTCAGATTTAACCAGGGTAGCTAAGATGATTGGGCGTAAACCGCAATGTTTAGCCAGTTGATTAATTGTCGCAACCGCTTCTTTTGCTTTTTCTTCTGTATCAATAAAACGTAAAGAATGTGATTCAAATGTCGTATCCGGAAATTGATATAATAAACTTCGCCCCAATGTTTCAACTGTTATACCGGTACTATTAGAAACAAAGAAGACCGGGCGGGCTGTATTTATTTTATCACTCATAATCATTAATATTGATTTCTTATGGTCCGACGATTACATTGTATTAATAGTGTCAAGTTATAACATAGCATATTAATCTGGTATTTCTCCATGGTCAAAGAGTCTAAAAATAAATTAACTAATAAAAATGTATTATGGTTCGAAGAAATCAACCTTTGTCACTTAGCAGATGTAGGTGGAAAAAATTCATCACTGGGAGAAATGATCAGTGCATTAACTGATTCAGGTATCACAGTACCCGGTGGCTTTGCCACTACTTCTGCTGCATTCTGGTTATTTTTAAAACAAACAAAGCTTGAAGAAAAAATTAATCATACGCTTAAAGATCTCGATGTCCATAATGTTTCCGATTTAAAAAAAGCCGGGGGTCAAATCCGTCAATGGATATATGATGCAAAGCTCCCTGAGGAACTTGAACAGGATTTTCGCCAGGCCTATCGAAAGCTCGTTGAACGCTATGGTGATGATGCAAGTTATGCCGTGCGTTCATCGGCAACTGCAGAAGACCTGGCAGATGCATCGTTTGCCGGGCAACAGGAAACTTATCTTAATATCCAGGGTGAAGATGCCATTTTAAAAGCCATCCAGGCTGTTTATGCCTCTTTATATAATGACAGGGCGATTGCTTACCGGGTTCATCATAATTTTTCCCATCATGATGTCGCATTATCAGCAGGGATCCAGTTAATGGTTCGCAGCGACATGGCGAGTAGCGGGGTCATGTTCACACTTGATACCGAGTCAGGTTTTGAAGATGTTATTTTCATCACTTCGGCTTATGGCCTGGGTGAAACCATCGTTCAGGGCAGTGTTAATCCCGATGAGTTTTATGTCTACAAACCTGCATTAGAGAATAATTACGACCCAATTTTACGACGTAATATCGGCAGTAAAAAACGTAAAATGGTTTTTACCGAATCAACAGAACATGAGACTTCTACAAATACGATTGATACTGACTCTGATGAGCAGAATAAATTTAGCATCACTGATGATGAAGTGTATGCAATTGCCAGTATGGGACACAAAATTGAAAAACACTATGGCAAGCCCATGGATATTGAGTGGGCTAAAGATGGTATTAGCGGTGAAATTTATATTGTCCAGGCGCGTCCTGAAACAGTAAAAAGCCGCGATAAACGCCATGTATTACAACGTTATGAATTAATCGATACGAAAAATAAAAAAAACATACTAGTTACAGGTCGAAGTGTTGGTCAACGCATTGGACACGGTAAGGTACGTGTCATTCTTAACGCCAGTGAAATGGATCAACTTATCGATGGTGAAATACTTGTAACCGATATGACCGATCCGGACTGGGAACCGGTAATGAAACGGGCCAGCGCGATCGTGACGAATCGTGGCGGCCGCACCTGTCATGCTGCGATTATTGCGCGAGAACTCGGTGTACCCGCTGTAGTAGGAACAAGTGATGCCTCTAAAATATTAAGAACAGGGCAGAATGTCACCGTAAGTTGCGCCGAGGGTGATGAAGGTTTTATTTATGAAGGCATCCAGGAATTTAAAATTAGCGAAATTAATTTAAATGATATGCCTGAACTACCATTTAAAATCATGCTTAATGTAGGTACGCCTGATCGTGCATTTGATTTTAGTTTTTTACCCAATCATGGTGTTGGTTTAGCCCGGCTGGAATTTATAATTAATCGTAATATCGGCATTCATCCAAAAGCCTTATTACAGTACAGCAAGCAACCTGAAAAAATAAAATTGGAAATTGATAAACGTATTGCAGGATACGCTGATCCAGTCAGTTTTTATATCGAAAAGCTGACCGAAGGTATCGCTACTATCGCGGCAGCATTTTATCCTAAACCCGTCATTGTTCGATTATCTGATTTTAAATCAAATGAGTATGCAAACCTTATCGGCGGTGAGAATTACGAGCCTCATGAAGAAAACCCTATGATCGGTTTTCGTGGTGCATCACGCTACATTAATCTTCCTTTTCAGGATTGTTTTGAACTTGAATGTTTTGCTATCAGGAAAGTACGTGAAAATATGGGGCTGACTAATGTTGCCATCATGGTACCGTTTGTGCGCACACCAGAGGAAGCTCATGAAGTAACTAACTTGTTAAAAGAAAATGACCTGGCGCGTGGTGAAAACGATCTTAAAATCATGATGATGTGTGAAATCCCCTCTAACGCCTTATTAGCTAAAAGATTTTTAAAATATTTTGATGGATTCTCAATTGGATCAAATGATATGACCCAGCTTACATTAGGATTAGATCGTGATTCTGAACTGGTCGCAGAACGCTTTGATGAGCGTAATGAAGCCGTTAAATCATTACTCAGCATGGCTATTCGTGAATGTAAAATACAAAACAAGTATATTGGTATCTGTGGCCAAGGCCCTTCCGATTATCCTGATTTTGCCTACTGGCTAATGGAACAGGGAATTCATAGTGTTTCTCTAAATCCAGACAGCGTTATCGAAACATGGTTATACCTGTCTGAACATATTCAATAATGTCCAAATATGTAAAACAATTAAAACTTTTAAGCAGGTATACTGCGAAAACTTATTAAATAACTTATAGTAATATTAAATCACTTATAAATAATTTATTTATATAAGGACCACCTGCTTAGTGATCAACATAATCTCTATGTTTAAAAATAATTATCAATATATAATTTTAATTTCACTGATCTGGTCAGCATTAATTATCATTTCTTTTTACTCAAGTATAAGAGGTTTTGAAGAACACTCTATTCGTCTTGCGACAAAACAGGCCTACGATTACTGGAAAAAAGACAGTGCCTTCAGGATATGGGCAACCCGGCATGGTGGTCTTTATGTACGTCCCGATAAACGTACCCCTCCCAATCCTTCACTTGCTCATATTCCACACCGTGATGTGGAAACAAAAAACGGGGTAAAACTAACCCTGATGAACCCTGCCTACATGATGCGCCAAATGACAGGAGAATTTGAAAAACTTTACGGAGTAAAAGGCCGCATCACTGGACAGCTATTATTAGATCCGGAAGGAAAAATAAATAAA
>JAOUOK010000254.1 GCA_029880425.1 Gammaproteobacteria bacterium | reverse complement strand
TTTATGGCAAGTGACAGGGAACATGTAGAACAAGCCTACCCGGGTGACATCATTGGATTACATAACCACGGCACTATTCAGATTGGTGATACCTTTACCCAGGGTGAATCGCTTAAGTTCAGTGGTATTCCAAACTTTGCGCCTGAATTATTCCGCCGGGTCCGCTTAAAAGATCCGTTAAAGATGAAAGCATTACAAAAAGGACTCGATCAGTTAAGTGAAGAAGGGGCAACCCAGGTGTTTCGTCCGCTTAACAATAACGACGTGATTGTGGGTGCCGTCGGCGTACTTCAATTTGACGTGGTCGCGTTTCGCTTAAAAGAAGAGTATGGCGTTGAATGTGGCTTTGAAGCAGTAAATGTAAATACTGCCCGTTGGATCGAATGTGGCGATGAGAAAATGTTGAACGATTTTAAAAAGAAGGCTGCGGATAACCTGGCACTTGATGCAGGTGGAAGCTTAACGTACCTTGCTCCAACGCGAGTAAACCTGGATTTAACCATCGAACGCTGGCCGGAGGTTGATTTTAGGGCAACGCGTGAACATTAACTTGTTGTTTTATATGATATTATTGTAAAAAGGGGCTTAATGCCCCTTTTTTGTTGTTTCCTGTCAACCGTTTTGCTGTGAGTGCGTTGTTATTAGTAACAACACAAAATTAAACACGACACAGGAGTTATCCCAATGAAACAACGAATGATTACCGTAACGGCATTAAACCTGTTGCTCGCAGCTGCCATGCCAGCCATGGCTGAGGAATCAGCAACTGAAGCCACTTCATCTGATTTTGCAAACCGGGGCGAACGCATAAATGCACGTCTTGATAACCGTGGCGATGTGATTGACCAACGCCTTGATCAACGCGGTGAACGTATAAATGCCCGCCTCGATCAACGTGGTGAAAATATTAACAACCGTCTCGACCAACGTGCGCAACGCGCCGCTGAAAATGGCAAGGAACGTCTTGCCAATCGTTTAGATAAGAAAGGTGATCGTATTCAAAACCGCCTCGACAACAAAGGTGCTCGGGTTGAACGCAGACTGGATAAAAAGGGTGATCGTATTAACCGTCACCTGGATAAAAAAGGTGACCGTATTCAGAATCGTTTTCAGTATCGTCATAATGAAATGACTGCAGAACAACGTCGCCATATGGCGGAAAATATTAATCGGCGCATGGAACAACGTGGTAAAAATAGAAATGATAGGCTGGACCGTAAAGGACAGCGGATTAATGAGCGCCTTGATCGCCGAGCAGAAAGAGCAACAAACAATGGTTATGACCGCTTAGCTAATCGATTAGATCGGCGGGGTGATCGTATAGAGCGCCACATGGATCGTCGTGGAGATCGGACTGAACGTCATATGGAACGCCGTGGTGACAGGATCCAGGCACGTGTTCAACGCAGGATAGCCAGGTAAGATTTACGCTTAAGATTAAGATGTATTATGAACTGTGCTATTGTGTATCTCCGGCTGAAAGTGACTTTTCAGCCGGGTTTTTAAATGAAACGTACAATCACGTTAAGGTGCAACAAGCGCGGATGGCGGTAGACACTTATAAACTTGAGGAGTTTTTAAAAGAGGTTGAAAAACGTGCTTTTCGCATGGCGCATATTGCCACATCTAATATTGATGATGCGTTGGACATTGTGCAAGATGCTATGATGATTCTTGCTAGTAAGTATGCTGAACGTAATTCAAAAGAATGGCCCCCACTTTTTCATCGTATCTTGCAAAATAAAATACGTGATTGGTACCGGCGGCAAAAAGTACGTAATATCTTTAGTCACTGGTTTAATACTGACGAAAGTGAAGAGGAGTACATTGACACAATTGCCGATGATACAGTTCATGATCCTGTACGCAAGATAAGTGGTGAAAAAGCCATTAATAAACTGGAAAAGGCACTAAAAACATTACCTCTTCGACAGCAACAGACTTTTTTATTGCGTTCATGGGAATGTATGGATGTTAAGCAAACCGCAGAAGTAATGGGTATTACAACCGGCAGTGTTAAAACGCATTATTCACGAGCAGTACAGGCATTAAAGAGTCAACTTGATGAGACAGATTATGCATAAGCCCGATAATTTTGAGCAAAAAAATAAATCATTACTTGATGAAAGTCTTGATGATATCAGTCCTGAAATTATGCGCCGTTTACAACAGGCGCGTTATGCGGCACTGGAAAAAGCAAAGCCTCGCACAATCTGGTCATATTATCCCCGGGCCATTGCTGCAACATTAGTTGTTAGTGTTATTTCTGCAAGCTTATTTATTAATTTTGATGATAATGTTCTAAATAATTCAGAAGTTGCAATGGAAGCAGACATTGAAATGTTGACTTCAAGTGAAGGCCTGGAACTAATGGAAGATCTTGAGTTTATGCAATGGCTGGCGGAGTCTGATGAATATGCCAGTTAAATGGTTGCTGACTTTATTGCTCAGTTTACCGGTGATGTTATATGCAATGCAGGAAGAGGATATGGAACTATTTGAGTTCCTCGCAATGTATGAGCTGGGTGATAACGTGTTTATTGATAGCGAGATTGATGAAGGTATTGAAACCGCTAAAGCCAATACGGAAGATGAATTAATAAACCAAGAAGTGATAAAGAGTGAATCAGATGAGCAATAACAGTATATTAAAATTTGTCCTGCTGAGTTTTATTCTGTGCCTGCCCTTTTATGTTTCTGCTGATGATGGCACTGGTACGAGCTGGAATAAGCTGGATGCAAATGAGAAAAAACTGTTAAATCGTTTTAAACAGCGTTGGTCTGAGATTCCTGAACAACGTAAAAAAAGGTTACTCAAAGGTGTTAAACGTTGGCAAGACATGACACCTGGACAACGTAAACAGGCTAAACAACGTTTAGAACGCTGGAAAAAAATGACGCCTGAACAACGTCAACGGATCCGCTCCCGCTATGAACGTTTTCGAAATTTACCTGAGGGTGAAAAGCAGAGAATTCGTCAACAACGCCAGTGGTTTAAAAGTTTACCAGCAGAAAGACGACAAGAGTTACGTAAACGTTGGAACATGATGTCACCTGCACAACGTCAAGAATTTCGTCAACGTACCAAGGAACGACGTGAGCATCAGCAATCAATGCCTGCGCAAGAACGTGAGCAAAAAATACAAGAGCGAAAAGAGTTAAGGCAAAAATGGCGCAACATGTCGCCTTATGAAAGAGGAAATGTACGAGAAAATATACGGCAGCATCGTATTGAACGTTTTCAACGTCGTTAATATTTTATCTAAATACTCTTTATATTTTTTGTAGTTTAAGATTAATACATGGCAAAAAATTTCAATAAAAGTACATTTTCATGGGCACTTTATGACTGGGCTAATTCAGCCTATGCCACGGTAATTCTTGCCGGATTTTTCCCTTTGTTTTTTAAACAATACTGGAGTGATGCCAGCGATGTATCGGCCAGTACTTTTCAACTTGGTTTAACCAATTCAATTGCCAGTACCGTGATTGTTATCCTCGCACCGGTGCTCGGTGCAATAGCAGATGCGGGTAATCTTAAAAAACGCTTGTTATTGATTTTTGCCATGCTGGGAATTTTTATGTCCGGCGCACTTTATTTTGTGGCCCAGGGCGAAACCATTCTTGCACTCACATTATTTTGTTTATCCGTGGTTGGTTTTTCCGGCAGTATTATTTTTTATGATGCTTTAATTACCGATGTCAGTGATGAGGAAAATTATAACAGGGTATCGAGCCTGGGTTATGCACTGGGATACCTCGGTGGAGGGATCTTATTTGCCTTTGATATTTACATGACGCTAAACCCGGAGCTGTTTG
>JAOUOK010000255.1 GCA_029880425.1 Gammaproteobacteria bacterium | reverse complement strand
GGCCCGGTGAAAATGTCGTTCTTCATCAATTGCGACTAAATATTCAAGATCTCGTAAATTCATATTATTTCCATCTGATAGTCCCCACCTATCAATATAGTAGAAATAAACGATTTTATCAATCATTAGGTGATCTGCATAATACTCCCGTGTTCAAGGCAATGGGTTCAAAAGCCCCACCTTACAACTGAATTTCAATTAAAACGCAAAGGCGTATAGAGGAGAAAGAAAATGGAAAATCGTGAAGGCCAAAATGTACCACAAGTGACATTCCGTACTCGTCAAAATCACGAATGGGTTGATGTAACGACAGATGATATTTTTAAAGGTAAAACAGTTGTTGTGTTCTCATTACCGGGTGCATTCACTCCAACGTGTTCATCAACTCACGTGCCACGTTATAACCAGTTAACACCCACTTTTAAAGAAAACGGTGTCGATGAAGTTATTTGTGTATCAGTGAATGATGCCTTTGTTATGAATGAATGGAAAAAAGGTCAGAATGCTGACAACGTAACATTCCTTCCTGATGGCAATGGTGACTTCAGTGAAGGTATGGGTATGCTGGTTGGTAAAGAAGATCTTGGTTTTGGTAAACGTTCATGGCGTTACTCTATGCTGGTTAAAGATGGCGTGGTAGAAAAAATGTTCATTGAACCAAATGTACCAGGCGACCCGTTTGAAGTATCTGATGCAGACACTATGCTGGAATACATCGCACCAAATGCGAAGAAACCAAGTGATGTTACCATCTTCACGCGTCCAGACTGTGAGTTCTGTGTTCGTGCAAAAGGTATGCTGGCTGATGCAGGCATGCAATACGAAGAACTGGTATTAAACCGTGATTACACTGAAGCCACTTTACGTGCAGTAGCCGGTATTTCAAGTGTTCCTCAGATCTTCATTGACGGTGACTACGTTGGCGGTTCTGAAAGCCTTTCTGAATACTTATCAACGGATGCTGCAGCATAAAGCTGAAGTAATAGTTATATAATAAAGGGACATGCATTTATGCATGTCCCTTTTTTTATTAGTATCATTTGAAAACCTACTATGACTGATCCTGTTATAAATATATGTCCTGCAAACAAAGAAGACCTGGATGATATTAACCGGGTTATTGAAGCGGCGATCATGTGTTGGGACTTACCCGAACGAGTAAAACGACTGTCACTCCCCAGTTACTTTTATAATGAACAGGACCTTCAGCACCTTGAAATTGTTGTCATAAAACAAAACAAAGACATTATCGGTCTTGCAAGTTGGCATCAGGCAGAAAACAAAGATACACCGGAAAATAAAACGGCCTTGTTATTACATGGCTTATATATTCATCCAAATAACCAAAACCTGGGTATAGGCAAACAGTTACTAAAAACAGCAGAGCGTGCCGCCCTTGATAAAGAGCTAAACGGAATACTGGTAAAGGCACATGCAGATGCCATTAATTATTTTATTAAGCAAGGAATGATTGAACTTAAAATTCAAAATGCATCCCGGGATTATGCTCACCGCCTGTGGAAAGTTATTTCTGAATAAACAGGCTTATGCTATAGTCCCTGCTCATAACAGGCAAATACGTTATCCAACTATATGAACAGGCCATCCAGCATATCTATTCAATATATATCTGCAATAGTAATAACACTCTTATTATTAATTCAGACAAACCTGGTATTACATGAAATAGAGCATGTGGACAGTGGCGATAGTGAACATTGTGTCAGCTGTTGGCTAGCCGATCATCAGAAGAGTTCAACTTCTGAAAACTTTACTTTCAAATTAGCTCAGTTCTCTGATTATTTTATAGCGTTAGCGGCAACAAATTTATTACTCACTCATCTATTTGATTATTACACATCCCGTGCACCACCTGCTTCCCACTTCAGTTAAATAATTACACCATCCCTGGTGATGGATTTGAAGTTAGTTTGGAGGAATAATATCAATGAAATACAAATATCTGATGACCGGATTTATCATGCCTGTCCTGTTTGCAAGCGGAAATCCTGTTGCAGTTTCTGCTGAACATCAACAACACCGTGATCACGGTGCCCATGAACACGGTACTGCAAGCTTAAATATAGCCATTGAAAATAGCAGCCTGTATATCGAGCTGGAAAGTCCAGCTATGAACATTGTTGGTTTCGAGCACCAGCCAACTAATGATAAACAGACCCGGGCAGTGAAACAGGCCACAAATTTATTAAAAAAAGCCACGCAACAATTCGGCTTGCCTGTTGCGGCACAATGTACTGTAAGTAATATACAAGTAAAAAGTCCCCTGCTTATAAAACAGGAAAATCCGACAGATGAACATAGTGAATTTCATGCCAGTTATATATTTAACTGTAAAAACATAAGCGCACTGATTAATATTAACGTCATGCTATTTAAAACATTCAAACGGATGAGTGAAATTGATGTGCAACTCATTAGCAGCACGGGGCAAACAATAAAAGAATTAACGGCAGGTCATTCAATGCTTGTCATTAAACCCTGAACATGGAATAACTTACATGAGTACATCAGATACGGTAATAGATATAAAACAACTTGAGTTTTCCTGGAAAGAGAACTCACCATTAACGCTGGATATCGAACAATTAAAAATCCAGTCTACAGAACGTGTTTTTATTAAAGGTGCAAGTGGCAGCGGGAAAAGTACCTTGCTGAGTTTACTTGGCGGTGTCCTGGTTCCACAAAAAGGTAAAATCGAAATATTAGGCCAGCCAATAAACAGCTTAAATAGCACCGCACGAGACATATTTCGCGCTAACCATATCGGTTTTATTTTTCAGATGTTTAACCTTTTACCCTACCTGAGTGTTATTGAAAACGTTATCCTGCCATTACACTTTTCTGCACAACGGAAACAGCGTGTTTTAAAAAACGGGAGTATTAAAGATGAAGCATTACGCTTACTGGCACATCTTGATTTGTCCGCTGAAGATATTTTGTCCCGTGCTACCCATGAGCTCAGTGTTGGACAGCAACAACGGGTAGCCGCGGCACGCGCACTTATTGGTAGACCTGAAATTGTCATTGCCGATGAACCAACATCATCACTTGATGCTGATCGACGTGATGCATTTATTGAACTACTGGTAAATGAATGTAAAGAAAATAACAGCACATTAATTTTTGTTAGTCATGATCAGTCACTCGAATCTCATTTTAACCGTAGTATTTCATTGAGTGAGATAAACCAGGCACGGAGTAAAGTTTAATATTATGACTATTTTCAAGCTGGCAATTAAGAGTATTCTTAACCGCAAGTTTACTGCTCTGCTGACAATTTTTTCTATCGCGCTTAGCGTGGCCCTGTTACTCGGTGTTGAACGTTTACGCACTGAGTCTCGTACCAGCTTTGCAAACACTATTTCAGGAACTGATCTTGTGGTTGGTGCACGCAGTGGAAGTATCCAGCTCTTGCTTTATTCCGTTTTTCGCATAGGCAATGCAACAAACAATATTTCCTGGCAAAGTTACCAGGATATTATCCATAATAAAAATGTTAAATGGAGTATCCCCATTTCTCTTGGTGATTCACACCGTGGTTTTAGGGTCATGGGTACTACTCAGGATTACTTCCAGCACTTTCGTTATGCGCGTAAACATCATCTTGCATTTTCCCAGGGTCATACTTTTGAATCTACCTATGATGCTGTTATCGGTGCAGATGTTGCAGCGAAATTAAATTACAAGCTGCAACAGGACGTTGTACTGGCACATGGTGCCGGGAAAATAAACCTTATGTCACATGACAACAAGCCCTTTCGTATTGTTGGTATCCTGAAAAAAACTGGCACACCGGTT
>JAOUOK010000256.1 GCA_029880425.1 Gammaproteobacteria bacterium | reverse complement strand
AATGCTAATAAGTTTACTAAAAATGGTGTCATTACTTTAACTATTTCGCTACTGCAAAAGGATGGTCACGACTGGCTTTGTTTTAGAATAAACGATACCGGTTGTGGTATGAGTGAAACTACTATGCAACAGATTTTTACTGCTTTTCAACAGGCCGATTCGTCTCTAACCCGTTCATTTGAAGGCCTGGGGCTGGGCCTGACCATAGTTGAGAAAACTGTAAAGATTATTAACGGTTATATTGATGTTGAAAGTGAAGAAGGAAAAGGCACGACATTCTCCATCTTTGTCCCTTTTCTGCAGGTAAAAAAATCGTAACACATTTTATTAGAGTATTTTTTCTCGGTTATAGAGATGTTTTTTATAATTGTTAATCAAAAAATCTGAATGTGGCAGAAAATTTGATGATAAGTATTTAACCTCTGGCAATATTTAAAAAGGTTTAACCGATGCCAGTATAATGATGGCAATTAAGATTAAGACAGGGGCTTCGTTGAACCAGCGATAAAAAATATGGGAGTGTTGATTGTTATCGTTTTTAAAGTCCACAACATATTTGCCACAAAACACATGGTAAATAATTAAAACAAGGATTAAAGCTAGCTTAATATGCAGCCATAAGTCCTGTCCAAAAGTTGTCCAGGCATAATCGATTAACATTGCTGTTCCAAAGATGATGGTCAAGATAGCGCCCGGTGTCATGATGCCGTAAAAAAGTTTACGCTCCATAATTTTAAAACGCTCATTACTGATCTTATCATCAGACATGGCATGGTAAACAAACAGGCGCGGCAAATAGAATAACCCGGCAAACCAGGTCACCATAAAAATTAAATGAAAGGCTTTTAACCACATAATAATTTCAATCCTGTTATTAACTGTTTTTCCTGTTATTCAAAATAAGTTCAATTCTTTTTTTCCAGACATCCATATTCATTTCACCAATTTTCTTTTTTACAATCGCCCCCCTGTCATCAAGCAGGAAGGTTGTCGGTGTTAAACTGATATCACCGAAAGCTTTTACAGCTTCGCTTTTTATATCAAGTGCGATGTGGTAGGGAATGTTTTTGCGTTTAATCATTTCCATTACATAATCAGGTCGATCATAGGGCATGGCGATACCGATAATTTCCAGTCCTTTTGCATGTAATTCATGATAAAGCTCAACCAGGTGCGGCATTTCTTTGATACAACCGGGGCACGAGGTGGCCCAGAAAGTTATGAGAACCGGTTTACCTTTCAAACTTGATAATTCGAGTTTACTTCCATCAATTAATTGTAATGTTATGTCAGGTGCTTTTTGTGCACCGGAAGGTGCTATCCAGAGATAGGCAATGCTACCAATAATAAGGATGGCAAAAAGGGATATAAGGATGTCTTTGGTTTTCATAAGGTATATCAACTTAATAAAAAAATAATCTACTTGTTTTCTTTTTCTGACTGAACCGTTTTTTGTAAATATGCTTCTGACAGCGCCTGGTATATCGGAGTTGGGCAGACAAGATGAGAAATACCTTTGGCAATAAGCGCAGTTGCCATTAATGGCATGAGCATTGACGAGCTGCCTGTCATTTCCATCACGATAACAAAAGCTGTGATTGGTGTTTGTACTACACCAGTAAAATAGCCAACCATACCGAGCATAACAATAGCAGAGAAAGAAATCCCCGGCATAAATTGCGCGAGATCGGCACCCAGGCCGGCACCCACGGAAAGAGACGGAGCAAATATACCACCGGGTATACCACTTAAGTAGGATGCGACAGTGGCCAGGAGCTTATAAAAAGGAAAGGCGGTTGAGACTTCTCCGCCATCAACCAGGTTCTTTGCTTCAAGGTAGCCGGTACCAAATGTTTGTCCACCGGATAAAAATCCCAGCAGGCTTAATATAAGTCCGCAGAAAAAAGCAATGCGGATAGGGTAAGCACTTAAGTAAGTCGCGATCTGGCGAGTACCATAAATTAAGCTACTGCTAAATAAACCACCGAGTAAACCACCCGTAACACCGCAAACAATAACCGCCATCCAGGCTGATGATAATGGAATCGTTTCACTAGTATGGCCGAAGTAAGTATATTCACCCAGTACGGCGAGTGCAGTTACCCCCGCCAGTACAACGGCAATCAATAATGTTCCACTTTTACGTTCTTCAAAGGAGCGGCTCATTTCTTCAATGGCAAAAATAATTCCTGCAAGGGGGGTGTTAAAGGCAGCTGAAATTCCAGCGGCACCGCCGGCAAGAATTAAAACACGGGTCATATCCCGGCTGCGCAAGTTTGGCATAAATTTTCGCAGTGAATATAAAATTGAGGCGCCAACATGAACAGTGGGACCCTCACGTCCTATCGATGCCCCACTGAGTAACCCCAGGCAGGTCAGAAAAATTTTTGCAAAGGCGACTTTAATTGAAAGGACTTTTGATCGCATGTTATGACTCGACATCGATAAAGCGGCAATGGCCTGTGGAATACCGCTACCTTCACTGCCTTTAAAAAAGGTACGTGTTAACCAGGCAATTAAAGTCAGCCCGATTGGAGGCAAGGCATAAGCAATCATGGGGTGTTCACGATAGAGCTGATGATAAAGCTCATCTGATTGATGGCTAGCCAGGGCGAAAAAAGCGGCGGTCAGCCCAAGAATGATTGCGCTACTCCATAAGACCAGCCGAACTTTCCATTTATTGAGTGAAAGTAACCGTCGTTTTGTGCGGTGATAATGTCGCTTATACATAATGCGGCCAATCTTAACATGAACCGTTATAAATGTAGCCGGAGCGTTTTCTTGAGTAGAGGGAGAGTTGCATTATTATTCAGGGTGCAAGACAAACGGGCTTTTTCTTTAGTCTTATGTCTTTATCCTTTATCATTAGTCTTTTTAACAGAATTAGCATAAGGCTCAGAAGATGATTAAGGTTGGTATCGTTGGAGGAACAGGTTATACAGGCGTAGAATTATTACGTTTGTTAGCCGCACATCCTGAAGTTGAAATTCAGGCTATCACCTCACGCTCGGAAAAAGGGTTACCTGTTGCAGAGATGTATCCAAATTTACGAGGTCATCTTGATTTAGCCTTTTCTGAACCGGAAATGTCTGTATTAACAGCATGTGACCTTGTCTTTTTTGCCACACCGAATGGCATTGCCATGACCATGGCGCGGGAACTTGTGGCTGCGGGTGTAAAAGTAATCGATCTCGCTGCAGACTTCCGGATTAAAGATATCGACGAATGGTCGAAGTGGTACGGCATGGAGCACGCCTGTCCGGAACTGGTGGAAAAAGCCGTGTATGGCTTACCCGAGGTTAACCGCGAAGATATTAAAAAGGCACAGTTGATTGCCAACCCAGGCTGTTATCCCACCGCGGTACAGCTTGGACTGCTGCCGCTGATTGAAAACGGTTTGATAGACACCAGTAACCTGATTGCCGATGCAAAATCAGGGGTGAGTGGTGCAGGTCGGGGCGCCGCCGTGGCCATGTTACAGGCTGAAAGCAGTGAAAGTTTCAAAGCCTATGGTGTCGGTGGCCACCGGCATTTGCCCGAAATTAAACAGGGGCTGGCCATCGCGAACAAAGCAGAAGTGGGGCTGACTTTTGTTCCCCACCTGGTGCCAATGATCCGGGGGATTCATGCGACCTGTTATGCCACATTAAAAGACAAAGACAGTGCTTCAAAATTACAGGCCTTGTATGAAAAACACTATGCCGATGAAGTATTTGTCGACGTCATGCCTCAAGGTAGTTTCCCTGAAACACGTTCTGTGAAAGGGGCAAACCACTGTCGGCTGGCAGTCCATGTACCGCAACAAGGGGATACCGTGGT
>JAOUOK010000009.1 GCA_029880425.1 Gammaproteobacteria bacterium | reverse complement strand
ATTACTCATATCTTCGATTTCAAATGCATTACGATAAAGTTTTTTATCCTGCTCAAAACGGATAAAGGGATTTTGTCTGCTTGAAGGTTTTACTTCGGTAAGCTGAATTTTTTCGAGTTGCTTGGCTCGTGACGTTGCTTGTTTAGCTTTTGAGGCATTAGCAGAGAATCGGCTGACAAAAGACTGCAGTTCAGCAATTTGTGCTTTTTTCTTGTCATTGTCAGCATGTAGTTGTTCCCGTGCCTGTGTTGCAGCGGTCATATATTGATCATAGTTACCCGGGAAGAGGCGCAGTTCACCGTAGTCAAGATCTGCCATGTGAGTACAAACACTGTTTAAGAAGTGACGATCATGCGAAATGATAATCATGGTGCTTTTACGTTCATTCAACACATTTTCCAACCAGCGAATAGTATTAATATCGAGGTTATTAGTAGGCTCATCGAGTAACATGATATCCGGATCAGCAAACAGGGCCTGTGCCAGTAATACACGCAACTTCCAGCCCGGTGCCACTGCACTCATCAGCCCCGTGTGTTGTTCTTCAGGAATTTCAAGACCAAGCAATAATTCACCTGCACGAGATTCTGCGGTATAACCATCAAGTTCGGCGAACTCGACCTCAAGCTCGGCAACTTTCATACCTTCTTCTTCAGTCATTTCAGCTAAAGAATAAATGCGGTCGCGTTCCTGTTTGATGGGCCATAATCGTTTATCACCCATGATGACAGTATCGAGTACGGTGTATTCTTCAAAGGCAAATTGATCCTGGCCAAGTTTACCGACGGTTTCATTTTCGTCAACATTAACGGTACCCGATGTTTGCTCCAGATCGCCGCCGAGAATTTTCATAAAAGTTGATTTACCGCAACCATTGGCACCAATCAGGCCGTAACGATTGCCGTTTCCAAATTTAACGGAGATGTCTTCAAAAAGGGGCTTGGGCCCAAATTGCATGGTGATATTAGCTGTAGTAATCAAGGGATATACTTCCGATGGTAATAATGTCGATAAAAAGGGCGCGCATTATGCCACAGAGTAGAGACGTATTCACCTGACAATTAATGCATTTCTTATTCCATAAATAATTAGTAGCTTGAGCGCTGTCAATATAGATTTAATCTAAATTACGACTACTCTTGCGCAATAAGAATAAATTAAGGGAGGTATACGGACTAATATTAAGGAGAACACAATGAAACATTATATGGCAGATATCACTCTTCATATTGATGAAAATACAACTCACGATGAAAGAGAAGAATTTAAAGATAACCTGTTAAACTTGAATGGTGTAATTAAAGCTGATAGTTCTGATAAGCGGCCACATTTAATGATTATTGGCTATGATCCAACTAAGATCAATTCGGCTGCATTATTAGTAGCCGCATCACAAAATGGATTGCATGCAGAATTAATTGGTTTGTGAATATTTGATGTTTTATTACCGGGAGGTCACCCCCTCTCCCTCAAACTTTAAAGTAGTAAATCTCTTCTAACGTGCTGAAATAAACCAGCTGATTTAATGAGGGTGTTCGCTGTCAGTTTCTCAATACCGTAAACTTCTGTGCTTGATAAGTAGTCATTATTTAATTTATTTAACAACAAATCAAAGTCACCATCACCTGACAACAAGATAACCATGTCCACTTCTTTTGCAGTGTCCATGATGTCAATGGTGATACCCACATCCCAGTCGCCCTTAGCGGAACCATCTTTACGTTGGATATATGGCTTGAGTTTTACCTCAAAGCCGATGTGTTTTAATGCATCCTGGAATTTTATTTGCGAATCATCGTTACGCGCGATGGCATAGGCATTGGCAACAACAATTTCACCCTGGGTTTCAAGTTGTTGCCAGAACCTGCGGTAATCAAACTGCCTGCCATATGCATCACGCGTGGTGTAGTAAATATTCTGCACATCAACAAATATGGCGATTTTTTTCATAACAATTGAACCGGCTAATTATCGATTACCCGATTGAGCACGGTTTTGATTGTTACTGCGACGTGGTTTGTTATTACCAGCATTAGCCCAGGGTGAATCGGGTTTTTTTGCAGAAGAACGATTCCCGGGTTTTTTAGACGCCCCGTACCTTTTGTCGGCACTATTTCCTCCCGGTTTTCTTTTTGCCTGTTGTTGTCTGCCACCGCGACCATTTTGTATAGGCTCGGCCTTGATAGTAGGATCAACATCAAAACCTTCAGTTGTAATGGTTGGAATATTACTTTTGGTAAGACGTTCAATGTCTTTAAGTAACTTCAACTCATCAACACACACCAGTGACATGGCCTGACCTTCATTTCCGGCGCGACCAGTCCGGCCGATGCGATGAACATAATCTTCTGCAACATTGGGTAATTCAAAGTTAACCACATGAGGCAGTTGATCAATATCAATTCCACGTGCAGCAATATCTGTTGCGACTAAAACACGCACTTTACCTGATTTAAACTCAGCAAGCGCACGGGTCCTTGCACCCTGACTTTTATTGCCGTGAATAGCGGCTGCGGTAATGCCATCTTTATCAAGTTGTTCAGCTAAACGGTTAGCACCATGCTTAGTCCGGGTAAAAACCAGTACTTGTTGCCAGTTGTTTGAACCAATCATGTAAGACAGTAATTCACGTTTACGATTTTTATCGACATGATGAACAACCTGGTCAACGCGTTCTGAGGTTGTGTTAATTTGCGCAACTTCAACCAGTGCCGGATCATGTAATAGTTTATTGGCTAACGTCTTAATCTCTTTTGAGAATGTCGCGGAGAACAATAATGTCTGCTTTTGTTTGGGTAACAGGGCCAGTATTTTATTGATATCACGAATGAAACCCATATCGAGCATACGATCGGCTTCATCCAGTACCAGGATATCGATTTTAGAAAGATCCGCTGAGCGCTGGCTGACATGATCAAGTAAGCGTCCTGGAGTTGCGACCAAGATATCCAGGCCTTTAATCAGTTTCATTTTTTGAGGATTGATACTGACACCACCAAATACTACGGCTGATTTTAAAGGCAGGTAACGGCCATAGGTTTGCACACTTTCATGCACCTGTGCAGCAAGTTCACGTGTGGGAGTTAATACCAGGCAGCGAAGTGGACGACGACCTTTTGTCGGCGTGGTTGAGTCTAATAAGCGTTGCAATAAGGGCAGGGTAAAGCCGGCAGTTTTACCTGTTCCGGTTTGTGCACCACCCATTAAATCACGGCCTTCCAGGATAAGCGGTATGGCTTGTTGCTGGATAGGTGTTGGCATGGTGTAGCCTTTTTCAGATACAGCACGAAGTATTTCGGCTGACAGGCCGAGTGAATCAAATGACATATAAAATGTTCCTAAATTTTTCTGAGTTGGCCTACCCAGGTTCATAATGACTGGGACGGTCTAGGCGAATACTTGTAAAGCCTTTGTTTTAAAAGAAAATCGATTAAAACGAAGTTTCGAGGTGAATCGGGAGGGATTACCGCGTTTGCATAAAGTGCAGACCGAAGTGCACAGGAATTTGTGAGCGCATTATATATGAAGTTTCTGTTAAAAGGGGGCTGATTTAAAATAAGTTTTAAATAATATGCTAAATTGGTATAAAATCATGTCGTAATCTGGCTTATTTTGCATAAGTTTAATGATGATAATTACTAGCAAAACTAGTGTTTTTTTTAAAAAAAGCGGTTAAACTAATTATCGCTACATTCTCTACTGGTTCTTGTCAGACGTAATACCCTGTTAATTTCCTTAGTAAGATTTGTAACACAATATTAATATTTAATTATGAGGTAATTAATAATGGCAACTGGCAACGTTAAATGGTTTAACGAATCTAAAGGCTTCGGTTTCATCACTCCAGACGATGGCAGCAAAGATGTATTTGTACATTTCTCTGCAATCGCTAGCGATGGTTTTCGTACTTTAGCAGAAGGTCAACAAGTGACTTTTGATGTAGAAGACGGTCCAAAAGGCCCACAAGCATCTAACGTTCAAGTTTAAACGACTTTTACGTATTAAATTAAAACCCCGTGAACTTCACGGGGTTTTTTTTTGCTAAAAATAAAGTAAATTAGTGTCATTGATTTTGAAATTACTGGGTAAAGTATGGCAACGAGCAATAAAAATACGGGTATGTTAAGTGAGCTTTATAAAAGCCTGGATCCAGTTCTTGGCTTTTTCAGTGATTATCCTTTCGCTGTGTTCCTTGTTGTTATTACACTTGCTTTCATCGTGGCCAAAATCGCGACCCGTATTATGAGTGCGGTTGTTGTCCAGTTTACCAGCCGAACCAGGATAAAATGGGATGATAAGATAATTACGTTGTTATCAGGCCCGACATTCTGGACGCTGTTTTTACTCGGCCTGGTGATGGCATTCATTCCACTTAAGTTATCCCAGTCAGCCGACAGTATTTTAAACTCACTGGTTGCGACGATACTTATTATTATATGGAGTGGTTTTCTTTTACGTTTAATAGGCATCTTGTTAACAGCATTTAGTCAAAATGCAAAAGAACAATCAATTATCCGTTTACAGACCAAGCCATTGTTTCAAAACCTGGCGTACATCCTGGTCTTTATTTTTTCCATCTATTTAATTTTTAGTTCATGGCATATTGATATGACCGCCTGGCTGGCATCAGCGGGTATCGCGGGTATCGCTTTAGGTTTTGCTGCAAAAGATACCCTGGCTAACTTATTTGCCGGCGTCTTTATCCTTGCCGACTCGCCCTACAAAATTGGAGACTACGTGGTGCTTGATAGTGGTGAACGTGGCAAGGTCACCCATATTGGTATACGGAGTACCCGTTTATTAACCCGTAGCGATGTGGAGATTACTATTCCTAACGCGGTTATGGGAAATACACGTATCAGTAACGAGTCGGGTGGGCCACATGAAAAATTCAGGGTCAATGTTAAGGTGGGTGTTGCCTATGGTTCAGATATTGATCATGTTCGTGAAGTATTAATGGACATAGCGCAAAATGAAGAGGGTGTCTGTGATGAACCAGAGCCACGTGTTCGTTTTAGAACATTTGGAAATTCCAGCCTGGACATTGATTTGTTATGTTGGGTTGAAGAACCCGAGGTACGTGGCAGGGTGCTGGATGCTTTAAACACGTCTATTTATAAACGTTTTAATGATGAAGGTATTGAGATCCCTTACAGTAAACATGATATCTTTATTAAAGAAATGCCGGGTATCAATCATAACAAGGAATAAATAATTGAACTATATGGATATAAGCAATCAGTATATGGAATACAATAATTTTAAAGAAAATCAGTCTCCATAATGATTCCCTTAAAAGCAGGGCTAAGGCTCACTTCAACTAAGGATGATTTTGGAAAGTGACCGGGTGAAAGTTACATGTATTTAAATAAAACCGCAGATGCCTTGACTTTACTTAAATCAGTTTTTGATGATAAGTATAATCCATACCGTAAGTATTTTAATACATATGACAAGCAAATCCGGCTTAATGCTGTGAACTGAATCTTTTTAGCATGGACGTTTATTTAGCCTGGTGCCGTTTTTGTCGTGATTCTGAACGGCGTTTATCCGCTTTTACAGCTTCAATATTTATATCCGGACTGAGCATAAACTTGGCCTTGCCTTTTATTCCGGATACAGCATAATCTTTTAAAAGTAATTCAGTTGCTTTATCTTTATCCAGCTTTAATTTATTTACCATGAAATCAAAAAGTAAACTGAATAACCTTGCTAAAGCGATATTATGTGTTTGATCGGTAACGGCATGTAACCAGTTACTCAAAGATAAAAAATTTTCAAATGGATCGGAGCCAAGTAAAAATAATTTTGTATGTGTAAAACGGCCTGAATTTGCAACCATATCCCAGTAACGGGCAAAGCGTTTGAGTTTTTGCATGGTTGGAAAATTAATTATGTTATTGCTTAAAATTTCATACGGGGCTTCAGGGTTATAGCGCATATCATAAAGCCCGCTATGCCTGATAATGGGTGTACCCCGCAATCTTTTTAGTACGCCAACCTGGATCTCATGTGGGTCGATGGAAATCAACTTATTAAAACCTGCGGCAAAACTCTCAACGGTTTCCCCCGGTAAACCGATAATCAGATCAGCATGGATATGTGCGTATGTATTTTGTCGGATCCATATCAGGTTTTGTTCAGATTTTTTATTATCCTGTTTACGGCTAATAAGATCCTGTATTTCAGTATTTAAGCTCTGTATACCAATTTCAAACTGTAAACTGTCCTGTGGGAAGCGCTGAATAATTGTTTTGAGCTTTTCGGGTAAGTGATCAGGGATGAGTTCAAAGTGTAAATATATTTTTTCATGAGGATTTGAATCAGGCTGTATTTTCTGCAGGAAGAACTCCATGATCTTAATGCTGGTATCAATTTTAAGATTAAAAGTACGATCAATAAATTTAAAACTGCGAACACCGCGTTCATAGAGTTTCTGCATTTCTGCCAGGAATGCGTTTAGTTCAAAAGGGTAAACTGTTTTATCAAGTGAGGATAAGCAAAATTCGCATTTAAAGGGGCAGCCACGTGAGGCTTCAATATAGATAACCCGGTTTTTAATATCTTCATCAGAGTATTCATTATACGGGAAATTAATTTCACATAGCTTAAAGGGCGGAGCTTTAATAATTTTTTGTGGTGGCTTGAGGTTACTTAATAGTATTTTACATGTTTCCCTGAAAATAATATCAGCCTGACCGGTAATGACATAATCAGCAAACCGGGTGATTTCCTGTTGTTCAGTTTCATAGGTGACTTCAGGGCCACCGAGGATAACAATGGTCTCAGGGGAGATGGTTTTTATCAGTTTGACTACCTGTAATGTCTCACCTGCATTCCATATATAAACGCCGAGAGCGATAATTTTTGGATTACCAATTAATAATGACTCAACAATATCGATAGGGCGGCTGTTAATGATAAACTCTTGAAGCTGAGTAACCGCTCGAAGATCACCCATATTCGCCAGCAGGTAACGTAATCCTAGCGAGGCGTGAATAAAACGTGCATTAAGCGTGCTTAATTTAATTGATACGTCTGAAGACATGAGGTGTTTTACTACACTATGTTTATTTTGCTTTCTTTATTCAGAGAAATAAAAAGAAACTCTAGTTTAACAGAATAGTTTTGCATTAAAATGATATTATTACTGACTTGTTTATAAATTTATCAAAAAAGCCCAGGATAAATTCAGGAGAACATACTTTGATTACATACTTATACTGGATAACCGTTTTTGCATTAGTTATTACAATTCTGGTATTTCTTGGTCATAAAATTGATCAATGGAAATATGCTCTTATTGGCGCGGCGGCTATATTTATTATTGGCTGGATTGCTTATTACTTTCATTTTCAACAAATATTTGTAAAAAAATACGGTGGCGTCATGTCACTGACTGTGCCTGATGGCCAGCGTCATATCGCTGCCACATGGAAAGATGAAAATCTTTGGGTTGAGAATTATGATCCTAAAACGAATACCTGCCATTTTAATGAATACTCAAAAGGAAATGTGTTGCAAGGACAGGTAGTAATAAAAAACTGCAATCCCTTAATGCCACAAAAGTAATTAATTATGTATGACTCTTCTTTAAAAACATCTCAGTTGCGAGATAAGTTAATGGCTGAAGGATTACAGCGATCAAATTTACACACGGATCCAGTTAAGCAATTTGAAAAGTGGTATGGCGAAACCTGTTCTACTGATTTACCCGAGTCAAGTGCAATGATTTTGGCTACGGTTGATCAAGATGGTCAGCCATGGCAACGTACCGTGTTATTAAAAACATTCGATGAGAATGGTTTTGTTTTTTATACCAACTATTCGAGCCGTAAAGCTGAACACATTAAGCATAATAATAAAGTCAGCTTACTTTTTCCCTGGCATCCAATGGGAAGACAGGTCAAAATTACCGGCACAGCGGAAAAAATATCTACAGCTGAATCACTAAAGTATTTTCTTTCACGCCCAAGAGGGAGTCAGATTGGTGCCTGGGCATCGCATCAAAGTAAAGTGGTTAAAAATCGTGCACTACTCGATGCGATGTTTGATGAGATGAAACATAAGTTTGTTGAAGGTGATATTCCTCTTCCGTCATTCTGGGGCGGCTACCGCATTAAGCCAAAGACCTTTGAGTTCTGGCAGGCACGTGACAGTCGTTTACACGATCGTTTTATTTATACACAAAATGACTCTGCTGACTGGTTTAATGAGCGTCTTGCGCCGTAATCACGTTAACGAAAATTACCGGAATACATTCAAATTCAGGTTGTTATGCAACATATATTTTCAACAAAAATTGATTTTTATCAAAAGTGGGATGCGAATTTTACTTCGTTTTCACCCATATTTTTACCGTTAAAGTTCTGGGCGGATCAATTTTCTGCATTTGATAAATGGCCAGGCCTGGATGATTACCAGGCGATGTTATCTGCGTTACCAGAATCTATCATGACGCACAGTGGACAAATTTTAAAAATCGTCAAACAGGATGGTAAGCCCGGGCATTTTAGTGAGCACTATGCACCTAGAATTTACTTAAGTGGTGAAATACAAACTCGAACTGAAAACTGGCATGACTTTTTTCAGTTTTTGACCTGGTTTATGTTTCCGAAAACCAAGGCCGTGATAAATGCGATACATATTCCTGCGGCTAAAGTGCGTATCGAACAACAAGCAGACCCTGGGCGGCGCAGCCCGATAGAAAATATGCTGTCTTTATTTGATGAAGGTGGGGCGGTTATCCTGTCAAGTGATCCCTCTTTACTTGATTTAATACGTAACTTTAAATGGAAGGAACTTTTCTGGCAGCGTCGTGACGAACTTGCAGATAAGTTAAGTTTCGTGACATTTGGCCATGCTATGTATGAAAAGGGGCTGGCGCCATATGTCGGTATGACGGCCAATTGTATTTTACTTGATGCGGATGAAAGTGTAGTTAAACAAACTAATCAATATCAACTTGAATGGATTGATAATGCTTTAGCTGATTTATTTACTCAAGGCGAGCAATATAAAAAACCAAAAGACTTATCACCGTTTCCATTGCTTGGCCTGCCAGGCTGGGACAGAGATAACGAGCATGAGTCTTATTATAACAACCTGGCTTATTTTCGCCCCGGTCGTAAACAAAAATAACCTGTCTCAGGCTAAATTATTCCGTTGATAATTTGCATGTTAATTTTGTGTTATTTGAAACATAAATAAAAAAAGACAGGTTCATATTTTAATTAAATTTAAATGTAATATTCTTTAAAATCAATAATATAATGAGCTCTCTTAACAAGATTCGAGATTTTTGTTATATAGATATTAATGTGTATACTTAAGGGACTGATTTCATTAGTTAAATAAAAAAATAAAGACATTAAATTTTTGTAACCTAGCCCCCCAAAGGATAGATTTAATGGTTCATACTGATCATGGTGAACATTTTAAAAAACTTGAGAATGAACTTAAACAGCGTGAATATGAAATTCAGCTGTTAACCGAGACGACCCAGGCGATTGGTAGCCAACTTGAGCTGGAAAAAGTGCTCGAAATCATTGCAAAACGCGCACGTGTATTAATTAACTCCGAAACCTTACTGATTCCTATCTTAAATAAAGAATTTACTGAGTACACTTATAGTAGCGGTGATGGTGCCAATATTGATGAAATTATTGGTGAAACACTTCCGCTTGATTTTGGTGTATGTGGTTGGGTATGGCGAAACCGTAAAGCCTGGTGGCGCGGTGTACTTGATGAACTTTCTGACGAAGAACGTAATAAATGGGAAAATGAAGCAGGTACATTGATCATGGTCCCATTAATGGGGCGAGATACTTTTCTTGGTGGTATTGCCGGGATTAATAAAGTTGGTGGTGGCGAGTTTACGGAGAATGATCTTCATATATTAAAGCTATTTGCTGGACAAGTCGCGATTGCAATAGAAAATGCCATGGCAATGGAAAAACTCGAAGAGGCAAAACGAGTTTCAGAAGCGTATCAAGAAGAATTAAATAGTTTAAATAAACGTTTAGTCTCGGTTAATAATGAGCTTGAACATTTGACTTTATACGATCAGCTGACCGGTTTACCTAATCGTTTATTATTTCGTGATCGTTTACAACAAGATATTTATATTGCCAGCCAACAGGATTTATTTATTACGATCATGATTATTGACATTGATCGTTTCAAGGAAATTAATGAAGCACTTGGGCATGAAGAAGGAGATAAGTTACTAAAAGAAATCAGTGATAGGTTTATTCGAATCCAGGGCTCTAAAGGCACATTAGCGCGTTTAAGTGGTGATGAGTTTGCTGTATTAATGATTAATGCTAACAATGACATGGCAATTGAACAGGCGCAGGTATTTCTTGATATATTGGAAGAGCCAGTACAATTAGCAAATGAAAATGTATCTGTCACTGCTAAAATAGGCATTACACAATACCCTGAACATGGAGATGATGTTCATACTTTATTAAAACATATGGATGCGGCAATTATTGCAGCTAAACGTTCTAAAGAGTCTATACACGTATATCAGCCTGAAAAAGATGATACTACCGGCAGGCTTGTGCTTTATCAAAATATTCGGCAGGCGTTTGAACAGTCTGAATTTTTACTTTATTACCAGCCAAAGATTGAACTTGTTAGTGGCATTATGACTGGTGTTGAAGCATTAGCGCGTTGGCCAGATCAAAATAACGGGTATGTACCTACTGAAATGTTTATTTCTGTCATGGAACAAACGGGAATGATTAATGAATTTAGCTACTGGGCGCTGGATACAGCAATGTCGCAACGGGTTGAGTGGTTAAGAGAAGGTATGGATCTTAATATTTCAGTTAATATTCCAGTGACCATGTTGCTTGAAAATAGTTTTGTTTCACGTATGCAGAGTTTGCTTGAACAACACAATGATGTTGGTGGCATCACTCTTGAGATTACCGAGAACATTTTCTTTTCTGATTATGATCGTTTAAGTCGACTGATGAATGAATTACAAGATCTTGGTTTCTCATTTTCAATAGATGATTTTGGTACGGGACATTCTTCATTAAGTCGGTTAAGGCTATTGCCTGTATCAGAAATTAAAATTGATAAATCCTTTGTCATGGATATGTGTGGAAACAAAGATGATGAAATGATCGTTAAATCAACTATTGAGCTTGCTCATAACCTGGGAATACAAATTTGTGCTGAAGGTGTGGAAACATCTGCTGTATTGCAACAACTTAATCACTGGCGCTGTGATAATGTTCAGGGCTATTGCATAAGTAAGGCTATGCCAGCAGTGGAAATAAAACAATTTATAAAACGATCCCTGTGGATTGTTGCTACAACCATGCCGAATAATCTTTATTTTGATTTAGAAATAAATGAATAAGCTCAGGATTGGTAAAAATCTCTCCATTTCGGCTCTCAATTTATATTAATATTACGTTAAAGATTCTCCCCCTCAGACCGACAATATATTAAGTATTTTTTAAAGTAGTTTAACTTTTGCTGAAAATTTTATTTTTGGAGTAAATAGCACTAATGGACTTACCTGTAATTCTTGTGGTCGATGATGAGCCACTTAATCTTGATATTATTGAAGAATTTCTTACAGGTAAGGGGCAATCCTATGTCGTAGAAAAGGCTCATGATGGTATTGAAGCCATGGAGAAACTCGAGTCCAATCCTGAGAAATATGATGTCGTTTTACTTGATCGGATGATGCCACGGATGTCGGGTATGGAAGTGCTGGAAAAAATGAATGCACACCATGAGCTTAAATACATCCCCGTTATCCTGCAAACAGCCAAGGTCAGTAAAGAGGATATTGTTGAAGGTTTAAAAGCCGGAGCTTATTACTACCTTACCAAGCCGTTTACCAGCGACATACTTCACTCCGTTGTTAAAACAGCTGTAAAAGATCGCGGCTTTAATAAAGCTTTATTGGCCAGCCTGAATGTCACAAGGTCATCGGCAAAATTAATTAATAATGCGAATTTTCAGTTCCGTAGTTTAAAGGATGTAACAGCAGTTTCATCATTAGTAGCCTGTACCTGTGATGAACCTGAAAAAATAGCCATGGGACTGAGTGAACTTATGATTAATGCCATTGAGCACGGTAACCTGGAAATTGGTTACGAGGAAAAATCAATCTTACGTACAAAAGGTTTATGGGAAGCTGAAATCGCTATGCGACTGCAATTGCCGCAGTACAAGAATAAGTATGCCACTATTGACGTCATTAATAAGCCGGATTGCGTCATTTTTGTTATTAGCGACCAGGGTAAAGGGTTTGACTGGACTGGCTTTTTGGAGTTTGACACCCAGCGAGTCATGGATAACCATGGTCGTGGTATCGCGATGGCTAACAAACTCTATTTTACAACACTGGAATACGAGGGTATTGGAAATAAAGTGAAGGTTATGGTTGAAAAGCAGTAAGTTTTAGTGCTTAGCGGATTGCACTTAATATATATAGTGCTATAATCCACCCCGAATTTTATGAATTTTTAAGAAGTGGGCCTTGAGCCCACTTTTTATTTTCCGAGAGGTAAAACACAGATTTATGTCGGGTACTCATCAGGACAAATTAACTCAAATGCTCAGGCCCGCAGTTGAAGGCGTTGGTTACGAGTTAGTGGGGATCGAGCATTTACCAATGGGGAAAAATACCGTACTGCGAATTTATATCGATTCGCCAGATGGTATAACAGTTAATGATTGTTCACGTGTAAGCCACCAGGTAAGTGGAGTACTGGATGTTGAAGAGCCAATTAAAGGCCAGTTTACCCTCGAGGTTTCATCACCAGGAATAGATAGGCCATTGTTTAGCCTGGAACAGTTTGCCCAGTTTATTGGCAGCAAGGTAAAGCTCAGGTTGTACCATGCCATTGATGGCAGACGAAAACTTACAGGCATGATTGATAGCGTAGAAGGTGAAGACCTCACAATCAGAGAAATGGATACAGGTGATTGTCTTCAGTTACATATGGATGATATTGATAGAGCAAATATTATTTCTGACATATAAATTGTAAGGTTACTTAATATATTAAATGGTTTCTTGATTCTGAAATCATGGTTTGCGGCAT
>JAOUOK010000253.1 GCA_029880425.1 Gammaproteobacteria bacterium | reverse complement strand
GCTAAATAGCTGGTTTTTTTGTTTTATGAATAACGGCAATTAGAACGAATATGTTGCACGCAATGTTTGACGTGAAAAATCATCTGCTGTGCCAAGCGCATCAACCGTGGTGTGAATAAGCTCCACATCAAGTGAATCGCTTGCGCTGTAGCTAAGAACAACATTTGTTTCATCAATCTCGGTCGCTGCACCATTATCTTCAAAATGCCCTACCGCGACTGCAGCGGTAAATTTATCTGTTGCAGCATATTCAATTGAGATAACCTGGGCTTCAGCGTCATTCAAACCATCGATCGTTGACTCATCCATTGCGGCGTAATAATTACCACCACCGAGTCCAAGTGATGCTGATTTACCATCATCATTTGTACCTGAGTTCATGACCGCAGCAAGCGTAAATGGACCTGCTGAATAAGTAATTGAAGCACCCAGAACACTGCCATCGACTCCAGAAGCATCTGACTCACTATAACTACCCATTTGAACACCGATTTCTAAATTACCCGTGCTATAGGTAGCATCAGCATAGATTAATGAAAAAGCTTTATCAAAACTGTAATACCAGGCTTGTGCAGAAAAATCATCACTCGCTTTATAGTTTAAACCAAACGCAGAAACACCATCGTTGCTGGCTCTTTTGAATTTTTCCTGGCTGCTTCCTGAATCAAAACCTGCCCATGTGCTGACCTGGCCAAGATCTAAAGTTAATGACTTGCTCATTGCCATGTTTAACCATGCAGCGGTAAATGTATTTGAAAACATACGGATGTCATCGGTATTGATAAAGGGGGTATCGAGTTTTTGGCGACCATAGCGGAATGAACCGTTTTTAAATGCGTAATTTACATAAGCTTCACCCAGGTAAGCATAGCTCTCATTATTGCCATCAAAAAAATCACCATTAATCTTAGTGTCGTCCCCGGTTAAAGCATCTACTTTTTCAACAAAGTAGGGCGCGAGCGCTAATTGAAAACGATTCCATTTCGCAGTTTCAAATTTAATTTCACCACCCATTGCCCCACCGGTGGTGGTTTCGCTTCCTGTTGCGTCAGGAGAAACTGAAATATAGCCCAAACGTAGTTGACCTGATGTTGTCCCTTTTTTAAACGCGTCATCAAGACCAGCCGCATGGCTAGCGCCTGAAAGTCCCGCAATGAGTAGTGAAGTTGTTAATAGTTTATTCATGCTTAGTTCCTCTATTTATCCCAATATCCTGCACCAAATAATAATGATTATCATTTAGTTTTTCAAGTTATATTAAATTTTCAGTTGGATTAAAAACGATCCATATAGATCATTAACCTCTATCGGCATGAACTTGAATAACTTTATTTTAGTTGAGGGTTATTTATAAGGTTTATTATGGCGCTGTTATTAAAGATTTTTAGAAATACTCCGTTAATTTACTTGTAGCAGATAAAAATAGCGGGTAGGGCTAATGAAAAATATGACATTAATGAAAAAGTTTCTGATTATTGGTATCGCGACCATCTTTATATTAGCGGCTGAACTGGGCGTTATATTTTTAAATAACAGCTATATTAGCCAGGTAAGTCGCGACCTCTCGGGTTTTGATGTTCCACTACTAGATCGCTCACACAAAATTAAGCTCGCTGTGGTCCAGGTGCAGCAATGGTTAACAGATATTAGTGCTACTCGCGGACTGGACGGTTTGAATGATGGCTTTGATGAAGCAGAAAAAAATGCGGATAAATTTTACGAATTAGTTAACGAGCTGAAAATTCTAAATGATCAAAATATTGAATATTACGGTCAAAGTTTACTTATCGATGTGGATACGCATAAGTTTCTTGATGAAATGCAGGGGAAATTTGATACCTACTTTGAAGCAGGTAAAACCATGGCACAGACTTATATTGATGAAGGTCCGGCCGGTGGTAACAAGGCCATGGCGAATTTTGATACTGCAGCCGCTGCTATTTCCGAACAGGTTGATCTTTTATTAAAGAAAGCAACAGAAAAAACTACGCAAAAATTATCTGAGCAATACAGCAAGGTTGGACAATCGAATATGTATGTCATTATTGCAACAGTTATATTTGTCGCAGTGTTAAGTTATTTATTTTATATTTTAAATGATGTACTACAAACTTTGCCACGGATAGGTAAGGTTGTTAAAACGATTGCTGATGGTGATTTATCTGGTGAGCCATATGTTTGTAAGCAGAAAAATGAGCTAGGTAAACTGGCAGAAGGCTTTAACCGCATGAAGGAAAGTTTAAAAACGGTTCTCTCTAATGTCAGCCAAACATCAAACTCACTCTTTAATTCTGTTGAACAACTTACTGTTGCAACTCAGGAAACTGAGCAAAACATGGATCAACAGTTAAACCAGATAAATATGGTTGCAACAGCGATGAATGAAATGGCGGCGACTGCACATGAAGTTGCAAATAATGCATCCTCTACCGCTGATGCGGCTGGTAACGCAAATAATGAAGCGCAAGAAGGTAAAGCGGTGGTGAATAAGACAATGGATATGATTAATTCATTGGCTGAAGATGTTGAGCAAGCCGCTGCTGTTATTCATGAGCTGGAAAGCAATACAGAAAGTATCGGTACTATTTTAGATGTGATTAGGGGAATTGCGGAACAAACAAACCTGTTAGCACTTAATGCAGCAATTGAAGCTGCACGTGCCGGTGAACAAGGCCGGGGTTTTGCTGTTGTTGCTGATGAAGTCAGAACATTAGCCAGCAGGACTCAACAATCTACCCAGGAAATTGATGAAATGATTTCGCGTTTACAGGATTCAGCCAGTAAGGCGGTCAGCACAATGGAAACTGGGCGTAACCGTGCAAATGAAACAGTCAGCCAGGTTGCTGAAGCCGGTGTGAAACTTGAAGCTATCACTAATGCGATTGTGAGTATTTCTGATTTGAGCTCACACATTGCGAGTGCCGCGACAGAGCAAAGTGCGGTCGCAGAAGACATCAATAAAAATATTTCGATTATTAATGATGCTTCATCAACAACAACACAAAATAGTCATGAAATGGCAAAGGCAAGTACAGAGTTAGCAGGTCTGGCTACAACAATGAACGAGGTGGTGGGTCAGTTTAAACTATAATTTTTTTAAACAGATATTTTTTGTTTTCAGAAAACACTATAAGTATAAAAGACCTGAACTTTGACACAAAAAACATTTACCTCAGAACAGCTGGTGCTGTTCATCAGGTACTTTCAGAACAAGTGGTTACTTGTTCTGGTCGCTTGCTAAGGGAATACTGTTGTTGCATCGAAGACAGGACCATCGACACATACTCGTTTCATTGCCGGGCCTTGTTCTGTTTGTACTTCAACTACGCAGCCGGCACACCCACCCACCGCGCAGGCCATAAATTCTTCAAGTGATACCTGGCATGGAAGATTAAATTCTTTTGCCAGTTTTGCTACTGCTTCAAGCATGGGGTGCGGACCACAGGAATAAATTTCTACTTCGTTACGTTGCTCTTCACTTAAAGCATTTAACCAGTGACGTGCGAGATCGGTAACATAACCTTCAAAAGTTCCGGCATAACCCTGCAAGCTGGCAAGGCGGGAAGCGATATTCCATTCATCGAGTAAAGGCATTGATGCAATTACTCCATCCGGCATTCCGGGCACCATGATTTCTGATGGCTGAGTAGTAAATGGGAAAGGTACTTCTGAACCTAAAATAACAAAAGGATCGTAGCTACCGGGATTTTTATCATTGAGTTGTTTACAGCTTTCTGCAATAAATATCATGGGCGGCATACCCACACCACCGCCAATTAATAATGGCCGTTTACGTTCAGGTTTGATTTCAAAGGCTTTACCAATCGGCCCCATTATATTAATCAGTTCACCTACTT
>JAOUOK010000252.1 GCA_029880425.1 Gammaproteobacteria bacterium | reverse complement strand
ATAACTGGATTGAACGTATCAGTGAAAATGAGTTACCGATATTTAAATATACGGTACATGCCATTAATGATGTTGTCTCAAAAGATGCAACATCCATTTCAGATTTATCCCGAATAATTTTGCGTGATGCTAACCTGACTGCAAGGGTGTTACGTGTCGCAAACAGTGCTACCTATAATGTGACAGGGTCAACCATTAGTACCATTAGCCGTGCCATTGTTTACCTCGGTTTCAACCTGGTACGCGATATAAGTATGTCATTGGCGATTATTGATGCTCTGTTAAGTGGAAAAGCAAAAGAACGTGCATTAAGCCTGATGGCGCAATCGTTTCATGCTGCTGTACAGGCTCGTGATTTTGCTGAGCGACGTGGGGATGATGCTGTGGAAGAAATTTTTATTGCGGCCTTACTAAAAAATATTGGCGAGATTACATTTTGGTGTGTTGCTGGTGATGAAGGTGAGCAAATAGTTGAGCTGGTAGAGAACCGTGGTTTTTCTGAAGAATTAGCGCAAAAGGAAGTCCTTGGTTTTACTCTCGATCAACTTACTGTGGGTCTTACCGCTGACTGGCACATAAGTGATTTATTACATAGTGCTATTAACAAGCCGAAAATGGACAATCCTCGCATCAAGGATATCGTTAATGCCATAGAGTTATCTGAATTTGCTGATAAGAGCTGGTCAAGCAAAGAAACAATCGCTATTGCAAATAATATTGCAAAACAAATCAATGTTAATGAAGATGAGATCGTTGACCTGTTACATGACAATGCAAAAAAAGCAGCAGACGTTGCGCAAATGTTTGGTGCAAGTTCAATTATTGAATATCTACCGATTGATAATAAAAGCATTGAAAATGATGAAGATACTCTTTCATTTGATGCGAACTGCCCGCAACCAGATCCATTGTTACAACTAAATATTTTGCGTGATCTTTCTGGTATGTTATCTGAAAAGCCTGGCTTGAATTTAATCCTTGAAATTATACTAGAAGGTATCTACCGGGGAGTAGGACTGGATCGTACGGTTTTTGCAATGATGACACAGGATAAAAAAGCGGTAAAAGGAAAATATGCGTTGGGTAAAGACAACCAGGAATTTGTCAGTAAATTTCATTTTAGCTTGCAGACCGACAATATATTTTCAAAGTTGATCCGGCATCATGAACCCATCTGGATTAAAGATACACTGTCACAAGATACAAAAAAATTAGTCACTGATGAAATTCGTTTTGCCTTGGCTTGCCGCGCATTTTTTATTGCTCCCCTTGTTATTTCAGATCGTGTTGTTGGATTAATTTATGCAGACCGTCAGCCAAGTGACAGGGAGTTGGATGTTGAAAGTTTTGAAAGTTTTAAACATTTTGTACAACAAGGTAACCAGGCACTAGAGTTTATCAAGCGATAAATCAGGCAATAAAAAAGGCCGGTTTAAAAAACCGGCCTCTGCGCGGAGAACGCATTGAAAAACGTGGTTAATGAATCATTACTTACTGACCAATCCACTTAATCATTACAACAATAATTCACCAGGTAAAAAATTTGTAAAGTTATTTTTTACTACAGTCATGCTGTCACATGGAAAAATAAAAATGGTTGATCTAGATCAAAAAGATGGATGCTTGATAAAGTTCTGTAATCTGAATGCGGGTAAATATGGTGTGTTTATACAAAATTACTTTTGAGTGAAAAAGATAAGTAATTAATTATATTTGAAAATAGCAAGACACAAATAAACTCAATATAGAGTCATTTATGTTCCAAGACAATTTAAGCCCAGACTATGCTGTGTATGATTAGCAAAGCAGCTGTTATCATTACCAGGTGTGGTAGTGTTAAATGCATGATGTTATCCCTTTGTTCATAATATTATTATTATCAATATCCCCAGTCTTTGCTGGGAGATAGATCACAAATTCGGTTTCCATACGCTTATATCGCCTTCCGGTTGGCTAAAATTTGTGCACGGGCATTAAAATAGGTCTGTTGGAGACAACTGTCAAGTTTTTGACTGGTTTTTCAGTCATTTAGATACACTGTAGGGATATTAAAAGTGCAGGGGGTAAAAAAACGGGAGATACTTTTGTATTCCCGCTTTTAATGTAAGTGTTTAGGCTGGCCGGTAACTTACGCGACCCGAAATGACTGCTCTTGCTCTTCTGATGCCATATTAGACTTCGTTACATCCGGTGTGGTGTATAAGCCATGAAGTTCAGCAAGACTAATGCTATCAAGATAACCACCAATCAGTTCAAGTAAGCGTAACCATAATGTATGGCTATCTGAATGATTGAATTCCGGTTCCATGCTGGTTTCTTTAACTGTGGCTTTATCAACCGCTTTTACAATTGAGGCAATGGAAATTTCAGCTAAAGGTTTATTTAGCATGTATCCACCACCAGGACCGCGTGCACTTTTTACAATGTCACACTTCCTTAATAATGCAAAAATTTGTTCGAGATAAGATATTGAAATATTTTGCGCCTGAGCAAGATGAGCCAGGGTAACGGGTTCATTTACATGAGTCGATAGTTCTAAGACAGTTTTAATAGCATAATGCGCACGTGATGATAGTTTCATAATAATGTTGCCTCTTTGTTTTTTCCCTAAACAATTATTTTGTGTGTTTAAAGTTAGAGCCTTAAAGACACAATGACAATATGGTTTATGTGAACAATTGTTAATTATGAGTGAATTACTAGGTTTTTCACCTTCCATAGCCTGAATGATAAATAGTAAGTTTATCAAACAATTATCTTACTTTATGTAAACGTTTTCTTGTTGTAAGTTCGCTTACAGGTAATACTTTAATTTATAATAGATTTTCTATCCATGATAAATCACACATAAAATTTAAAAATATGACACAGATCAAAGCAATTGATGTGCAACAGCTCCGTTCATTTTGTGCCCTGGCAGAATTTGATTTTAAAACAACAAAAGATATCCCTGATTTTGAAGGAATGATGGGCCAGGAACGTGCAACCGAGGCGCTTTCTTTTGCTGTTGAAATTGATCGTCCTGGCTACAACATGTACCTCATGGGATCGACCGGGCTGGGTAAACATACCTTATTAAAAAAATTCCTGGATAAAGCATCAACCGAAAAAAATGCTGCGGACGACTGGTGTTACGTTTTTAATTTTGATAACCCGCAAAAACCGAGGGCAATAGCATTACCTGCAGGTGAAGGAAGGGCATTTCGCGATGATATGCGCCAGCTGGTTAAGGATTTAGAAGCCGCGATTCCCAGTGCATTTGAAACCGAGCAATATTACACCCGGCAGCAGGAAGTGCGTGATTCATTACAGGCTAAAATTCGTGAAGCGTTTGAATCGTTAGCAGAGGAAGCCAGGAAACATAATGTCATTCTATTGCGTTCTGAAGACGAGTTGACTTTTGCTTCGGCTAAAAAGGGTAAAAAGCTTACGCTTGAAGAATATGAACAGTTGTCTGACCAAGAAAAAAGCCAGTTTGAAGAAGTGATTACTGTTTTAGAAGAGCGTTTAAATAATTTGCTGCGCCAGAGAACATTGTGGCAAAAAGAAGCGCGTGAAAAAATTTCTGAAATTAATCGTGAAGTTGGGATGTTTGCTGCAGCAGACCTGATTGAAGAAGTAAAAGTTCGTTATAAAGACATTAAATCCATTACCAATTATTTAATGGATATACAGGAAGACCTGATCAATAGTCTTTATGATTTTCGTGAACTTGAACATGCTGAGTCGGAAATTACGATTGAAGGAAATGAAGAATATTATGGTTTTCAACATTACGAAGTAAACCTGATTGTTGATAACAAGGAAAAACCTGAACAGCAAAATGCTTGCCCGGTTATTTACGAAGATAACCCGATGTACCAG
>JAOUOK010000251.1 GCA_029880425.1 Gammaproteobacteria bacterium | reverse complement strand
GAATAATGGCTACTCTACTAATGATTAAAGATAATATTATTTATATTTTTCGTTTAAATATAGGTAATAAATATTTACACCACCTTATCAAAAGCTTCCCTGATTAATTCTTTCACCTTAATTTATTCATGGTAAAAACAACGTAATCCTTATAAATAACCGCGGTTGTTGTAAGTTGTTGATTAATATTCTTATTCTTTGACGATCTCAGTGTTTCCAATAAATATAATTGTGCTCTGTATGGTGTAAAACCTTAACTTCTGTATGTTTTAGTATATAGTAAATATATGTTCAGTTAATGATATGCATGCTTACTATTACTGTTAATAAATGAGGTTGATATGGGGAAAGTAAAGTATTTTACGCTTTTATTAAGTGGAGTATTTTTTTTAATTTCCATCCCAGCCAGTTGGGCAAATGAGACACTTCAATGGGCAGGTTGCGGAATTACTAAAAAAGCCTTTATGGCTGAGCTTGCAAAAGCATATACCAGGAAAACTGGCATAAAGGTCGAATTAAGTGGTGGTGGTGCTACCAAGGGTATTCGAAGTGCTGCAAAAGGCACGATTCATATTGGTGGGGCATGCCGAGTCGTGCTGGATGAGCACCCGGAAGAACGTGATGCTTTCCAGATCCCGGTTGCCTGGGATGCACTGGTTCCCTTTGTGCATCCAAATAACCCTGTCAACAACATAACCTTCAAACAGCTTTATGATGTTTATCTTGGGAAAATCACTAACTGGGAGCAGCTTGGTGGTAACAACGCCCCAATAGAGCTTTATATACGTCGTGGTAAATTATCAGGGGTTGGTCGTACCATAAGAGAATTAATATTTGCTAATTATGAGCAGGAATTCACAGCAAAATATGTGCTTAAATCATCAGGGCCTGTTGAAAAAGGTGTTGAGAAAAATCCGAATGGTCTTGCTGTGACGGGTGTCAGTAGTGCCCGGAAACGTAATGTTAAGTTGTTAAAACTTGATGGGATGTCTCCCTCCTATGAAAATATTAAAACAGGCGCTTTTGCCTTGTATCGACCGCTTTATCTTGTAATTAAGCGTGGTGAAAACAGGCACCTGGTGCGTGATTTTATTAAGTTCGCTGCTGGCAAAGAAGGTCAAAAAATAATTCGTAGCCAGGGTACGGTACCTTATGCTGACGCACTGCACCTGGTTATGAAGCAGCTTGACCAGATTGAACGTGCGACTACAACAGGCGGCATTCGCTCGCATATTGTTGATTAAATAGATATTTCTTAATAATGAAAGGGGCAAAAAGCCCCTTTTTTATTCAGTACAGGATGCGTCATGGGCAGTGACGGGCTAATTTAAAAGCAAGAAAAAGTTTAATATTAATTGGGTACTTTACAGAAAGGTGAGGGGTATTATTTTCCACCACCTAAAATTATTGAAAATTACCAACGGCTATACTGAATTACGTGCTTTTTCGACATAATTGTAAGCAAGGCAGTGTTATTTTTTTCTCAAAAATAGCAATTTTCCTAAAAATCTTAAGAGATAAGCGGTATTTCGGTAAAATAAGGCCGGGGTATAAATTATATGTATGGGATAAGTAATTCATTAGTGTTGTGGCATAGCCATTTTAGGGATATTCTAGGCGCCACTTAATTTTAGGGTTTTTTCGATGTGGGGAAGCTCTAGTCACAAAAAAATTTTGAGGATAACAAAATGTTCACAACCAACCCATTTGACGCCCTTACGTCAATAATCTCTGCCGATACAATGCAGATGTACGTCATTGTTATGGCTGTGCTTGTAGCTGCCGGTACAATTCTTGACATGATGCATAAGAAGAGTGCGAAGTACTTTTTTGAAAATGCAGAGAAAGCAAAAGCTAATGCTAAACGTACCGTTAGCGGTGGCGAAAAAGTAAGTCTTGCTGTTGGCACATTAGCCAGCGAAGTACTCACTTCTAGCGAATTCTGTAATCCAAAACGTCGAATTTCACACCTTTTCACGATGTACGGTTTTATTCTCTTCGTTGCAGCATCAGCGCTGTTAATTTTTCAGTGTGACACGATTTCGACATCGACCCTGGCAACAATGTGGCATCTTGGTGCAGTTATGCTGTGTATCGGTGGTTACTGGTTCTGGTTCTTCATCCGCGTTGATGTGAATTCAGAAGGTGCAAAATGGTACAAGTTGGTTCGTGCAGACATCTTTATCCTGTCTTTATTACTGACTGCAACATTCGGTTTAATCTGGTCTTACCAGCAAACTAACGGTGGTAATGTTTCAGACATGGGTTCAACTGCCCTGTTCTTCGGTTTATTCCTGATTGCGAATACCACGCTTTTCTCAACTGTAATGTGGTCTAAGTTTGCACACATGTTCTTCAAACCAGCGGCAGCTTTCCAGAAGAAAACAACTGTTGCTGACGGTTCAAGAGAAAACTTACCAGCTGATTACGATCCAGCAGATCCAGCGGTACAGCAAAGATACCCAGACATTAAGGAATACATGGGCACTAACCCTCCTAACATGGGTGCTGGTATCCGTCGTGAACCATCAAACCATTACTAAACATTAATTTAATAACAATTATTTAAGAAAGAGAGAATATTATGCCTACTTTTGTATATATGACTCGTTGTGATGGTTGTGGACAGTGTGTTGATATCTGCCCATCTGACATCATGCACATCGATAAAACTCTTCGTCGTGCTTACAACCTTGAACCTAACATGTGTTGGGAATGTTACTCATGTGTTAAAGCATGTCCTCACCACGCGATTGACGTTCGTGGTTATGCAGACTTTGCTCCACTGGGTCACTCAGTACGTGTACACCGTGATGAAGAAAAAGGCACGATTGCGTGGCGTATCAAGTTCCGCAACGGCAAAAAAGACATGGATCTTTTAGCGCCTATCACTACTAAGCCTTGGGGCTCAGGACATTATGATTTGTCTAAAGAAGCGGCTCCAGGCAAAGACATGATTGATAGTCAGAATTTATTTAATGAACCTAAGTACATTCGTATGGATGAAGGTGGAATACATACACTTGAATCTAATGGCTTAGAAATTAAAGAAGGGGTTTACTACTAATGGGCTACAAGACAATTATTGAAGACGATATTGATATCCTGGTAGCAGGTGCGGGCCTTGGTGGTACCGGTGCTGCTTTCGAAGCCAGGTATTGGGGTAAAGACAAGAAAATCGTAATTGCTGAAAAAGCAAATATCGACCGTTCTGGTGCGGTAGCACAGGGTCTTTACGCAATTAACTGTTACATGGGTACACGTTTTGGTGAAAATAACCCTGAAGATCACGTACGTTATGCACGTATCGACTTAATGGGTATGGTTCGTGAAGATTTAGCGTTCGATATGGCGCGTCACGTTGACTCGGCTGTTCACCAGTTTGAAGACTGGGGTTTACCTATCATGCGTAACACTAAAACAGGTGCTTACCTGCGTGAAGGTCGCTGGCAGATCATGATTCATGGTGAATCTTATAAGCCTATCGTAGCGGAAGCGGCGAAAAACTCGGCTGATAAAGTATTCAACCGTGTTTGTGTAACTCACCTGTTAATGGATGAAGCTAAAGAAAACCGTGTTGCCGGTGCTGTTGGTTTCAACGTACGTACTGGTAACTACCACGTATTCAAGTCTAAGACTGTTGTTTGTGGTGCCGGTGGTGCTTCTAACATCTTCAAGCCACGTTCAGTAGGTGAAGGTGCAGGTCGTGTTTGGTACGCACCATGGTCTTCTGGTTCTGCATACGGTCTGATGATCGAAGCAGGCGCGAAAATGACGCAAATGGAAAACCGTATAGTATTAGCACGTTTCAAAGATGGTTACGGTCCAGTTGGCGCATACTTCTTACACCTTAAAACATATACTCAAAATGCTTACGGTGAAGAATACGAATCAAAATGGTTCCCTGAACTGCAGGAACGA
>JAOUOK010000250.1 GCA_029880425.1 Gammaproteobacteria bacterium | reverse complement strand
GGGGTTCAGCCTGCAAGAAATAGAAGAACTACTTCAGCTCGGTGAAGGCCAATGTAATGATGTCAGGCTACGTGCAGAACAAAAACGTTCCCAGATTGACAAACAAATCAAAGACTTACAGAGTCTCCGTCACACCCTTGGGCAACTTATCGATGCCTGTCATGATAATAACGGTACTAATCATTGTGCAATTGTTGAAGCACTAAGTGCCCCTTAACACCCTTTTGGTCACCTTTGAATGTTGTAAATTGACTCTGTACTAAAGTACGGAGTTTATACTGTATTTTAATATTTTGGCTGCCTGCATGTTTTTCATTTTGGAACATCAGGCATAAATGATAACGACTTAAATACAGAAGAAAAAACATGATTTCAAAACCATTTGACTCACTAAGCCGGATTTTTGATAAAGCAGGTACGCTTGGGACTCTCACCGCCGCAATGGGCTGCGCATCCTGTTTCCCTGCCCTTGGTTCACTGGCCAGCAGTCTAGGCATGAGCTTTTTAGCCCAGTATGAAGGAATCTTTATCAATACGCTGCTACCCTTTTTCGCTGCTGTTGTACTGGTAATGAATGCAATATCATTCACATCACATAGAATTTGGTATCGCGGCCTGGCAGGCATAACGGGACCGATTTTGGTGTTGCTTACCCTTTATCCTCTCTGGGCTTATGCATGGAGCACCTATTTACTCTATACAGGCATTACTTTCATGCTTTTAGTCTCGTTATGGGATATTTTTTCACCGCCCCATAAAATCAGCCTCTTTTATCTCACCACTTCACCTGAAGATTACAACGAGTTTATAAATACATGAGTCAATGCTGCTCGCAAAACAGGCCGGCCAGGAAACTTGAATGCCCGATTAATAAGCATGAATACGTACAGGTAGCTGTGAAAACGCTGCTACACCATTTAAAAGAGCCATGGAATTATTCTTTAAAAGATCACGGGTATTACTTCTGTAATGCTACCGACTGTGATGTTGCATATTTTTCAGCGGATGGTTTGATAATAAATAAATCTGAACTTCGAACCCCGTTAGCGGCAAAAGAAGAATGTGAAGAAAGAATGATCTGTTATTGCTTTGGCATCAGTTTAGCTGATGCAAAAGCAAACCCGGCTATAAAAAATTTTGTCATACAACAGACTAAACTTGGCAATTGTGCATGTGAAACCAGTAATCCATCTGGTCGCTGTTGCTTAAAAGATTTTCCATCCTGAGCTAAAAGCCTGAACGATTTTGTATCTCTGTATTTCTTATTACTCAGCATTAAAATTGTAGTAAAATGATTTTTTATTTTTAAAAAGACAATGTAGCTATGATTGATGCAGTAACAGCCTTACAAAAACTTCAAAAAGGGAATCAACGTTTTGTCTCGGGTAATGGACGGGAGAAAGAGATGTTGACACATAATGACCTGACTTCCGGACAGGAACCCTTTGCTATCATCCTCGGCTGTTCTGATTCACGCGTACCCGCAGAAATTGTTTTTGACCAGGGATTAGGCGACCTGTTTGTTATTCGCGTTGCCGGCAACATTGTTGCACCTTCACAGGTTGGCAGTGTTGAGTTCGCTGCGGCCCAGTTTAAGACCCGCCTGGTCGTGGTAATGGGGCATTCATCATGCGGTGCGATTTGTGCAACGATAGATGATATGAAAAACCCGAATGATAAAAAATCATTAAATATAAAAGCGATTGTTGACAGGATCCAGCCATCCATTGAACCATTCAGAGCAACCGAGTTATGGAATGACAGCGAAATTCTGATCCATGAATCCATGCGCGCTAATGTACGTGCCTCGGTAAACCAGTTACGCCATGGCTCAGCAATACTCGAAGATCTGATTGAAAATGAAGGCTTAGTGGTAGTGGGAGCAGAATATTCGCTTAAAACAGGTGAAGTAATCTTTTTTGATCATTTACCTGAATAATAATTATTTTTAACTTCCGCAATTAATTTTTTTCTGTAAATCTTCCATTGAGTTACATTGATTTATTGAATTTGCATCCAGGTAAACATCTAACTGATTATCTTTCTTTTCAAATACCGCCGGATACTCAGCTCCTTTTAAGTCGTATTTTTTTACAAATTCATCACGATGCAAAAATTCACACTCAGCATCCAGTCCACTGATAAAATCTTTCCATTCATCCCGTTCACTAAAATAAGAATGTGAAATCGCACAGAGATTGCACGAATAGGTTTGCGGTGAAAATACCTTGTGCGCAATATCCGTTAAGGTATTAAACATTCCACTATCGGCGTTATAGACGAAAACCAGTTGTTTAGTCATTTTCCTGTTGTTGACCTGTCATTAAAAAGTGGCGTATAGCTTTAAGACCAAGTATTAGCCAGGGAGTTCCATGCATAAGTAAATCAAAGATATCAATTGGCCTGGCCAGGGTGCCCGCTGCCAGCATTTTCAATTTTTCCCAGACATGGGGTTCCGGGGTAAAAGGCGCCAGGCCCAGTGTTAACGCGATAATAATTAATGTTGAAAAAGGGATTTTATCCAGCCACTTCATGTAGTCTTTCCTTTAAGTAATTGCATTTAATAATTCTTTGTTTCGATAAAGATCTTCAGGCCTGTCAATATCGTGCATTATAGCGAGTTCTTCAAATGACCAGTTAAGTTTCTTTAACACCTCTCGTGTTTGCACCAGCACCGTATCACTGCCCCAGTTAAACCCGGCAAATAATGCCGGGGAAAACCTTCGTAGTCCCAGCAAGACATAACCGCCATCAGCTGCAGGGCCAATAACCGCATCAACCTTATCTAATGCATTAACTGCCTGCCCAATATAATGGGTATCCATAGCAGGACAATCCGTACCGATAATAATAACCTTGTCATAGGTTTGTAATGCGACAGAAAGAGAAAAGGCCATGCGTTCACCAAGCTCATCACCCTGCTGGTTACTCAGGCTCACAGGAAACTGGTTTTCACATTCTAAAAAAAACAAGGTGTTTCTGTTTGGTGCACAGCAAAGTTCAATATCTAAATCATCAAGTTTTTCAGACAATGCCAGGGTATTTAACATCATTTTTTTATGCAGTTCTAAAGACTGTTGCAGGGTAAACTCAGGTTGCAGACGTGTTTTCACCTCGCCTAACACGGGCGAACGGGTAAATATCAGTAATTTATTAGTATTTTTTTTCATAGCGCGTAATTTCTTTTTACCTGTATTGCCTGGCAAGCTTATCTGCACTGATACCCAGCCAGTATAAGAGTCGTAATCGCCACATTAAGAACACGGTTCTCAATATCCCTTTTTTTTCCCAGCGCCTGCTCGAGGTTACCAGTGTTTCTTTGGCGCAAACAGCTAATGATATTTTTTTTAATTTTTTACTCAGCTCAATATCTTCCATTAAGGGAAGGTTAGAATAACCGCCAACCCTTTCAAATACTTCACGCTTAACAAAGATCCCCTGGTCACCGGTTGCAATACTGCTTAAACAGGAACGAAGATTGATCATTTTTTCAATGAGACGAAATAAAAAATGTGAACCAGAGAGTTTCACATTAAATCGACCCCAGGCATGGCTTTCTTCATTTAAATAAAACAGGATTTTTTCAATCGTGTTAAGCGGTAAGACTGTATCGGCATGAAGAAACCACAAGATATCACTTTTTGCCTGCGCTACACCATTATTCATTTGTATTGCCCGGCCTGGTTCAGAGTGAATCACTTTATCGGCAAGTAATTTTGAAATCGAGACAGAGTCATCGTTACTGCCACCATCAACTACGATCACTTCATGACCTTGTTGTCGATATGGCTGTAATTGTTGCAGTAAGTTCTTTATCGAACTTTCTTCATTTAAGACAGGAATAATAATTGAAACAAGCATTGTTCTCTTTCACATTTCTTTAAATGGATTCTGAGAAGTTAGAGTACAAAGCAAAATTGATGAAA
>JAOUOK010000249.1 GCA_029880425.1 Gammaproteobacteria bacterium | reverse complement strand
CTTAAATTCTCAGCATCACTCACCAGGTCTTCGACAATTAAATCATCACCTTCGGCATAGCTATGCTGGAAATTAGTAACTGAATCAACCCGGGTGGAATAAGGAATTTGCCAGGATTTTTCCGTTAGAGTTTCAATGACTGCTAATGTTTCACGTGTAAAAACGTTACCGTCTTTTGGGGTAATAACAAAAAGAACATTATCATTTCGACTATAGGTTTTTTCTAAATTATCAAAGGCTTTTAACTGGGGGTTATCCTTACTAAAAAATACACGGTAATCTGCCTTAAATGCCAGGAAGCGGCCACCACTTGCGGCACCCATAACAAGTATTATTGTTAATATGATAATTAACCATCGGTATTTTAATACCCATGGGCCAAGACTTTCTTCCAGGTATTTCACGCTGACACTCCTTTTCAGTTTAAGCAGAACGCTTCCAGCTAAAATTTAAATTACTTTTTAATCAATCCATTTAAAATCAGTAAAACCACACCCTTCGCCAGGCGCTTTAGTTCTTCGACAGGAAACATGGCAATAAAGAACGGCGAAGAAAATTTTACGATAGCAGCCTGAACATAAGAGCTCATTTCATCGACGTCGTTAACTGTAAACTCGTTACATTCAACACCCTGTTGTAAAATTTCTTTAATCAACTGTTTATCGCTATTAATATGATCCTGAACCAGCCCAGGACACTTCTGTGTCATCACATCAACCAGTTCAGAAAGCTTGGGTTCATTACTAAACTGGCCATGCATATAATCAAGCATGGCCAGCACAAAAATTTCTAAACGCTCAGACGAAGTAATGCCCTCACGACCCACCACCTCTTTTAAAATTGTTTCCCTGTCGCAAATACAACGACTTGCCATCGCAGAGCCTATTGCGAGCTTATTTTCAAAATAGCGGTACAGGTTCGCGGTCGACATATCGATGTCCGATGCAATTTCTGCCATGGTGGTCTTACCAAAACCATAGCTACGAAAACGGGCTTCAGCCGCATCAAGAATCCGGATCCTGATTTCTTCACTCATCTTGTCTTTCCAATTTTATCCAATCATAACTAACTAGGGCCTATTTATAGCTCATGAATAATGAATATTCAATTAAATATTTATTATTCACAATAAACCATTCACAAATCACATTAAAAACAAAGACTTAGTTTTTACTGGATCTCCATTATGGTGTGTTTTGCCTTTTCGCCCACCCGGATATGACAAAGTACATCCCGCGCTTTACCTCGTACCTTCCAGCTACCCAAGGTCTGGTAGTCATTTAACTTGCGGTAGGTTGAAGCGCTCCAGTTATAGGGTTGAAGTTTTTTGCGCCTGAAATGACGATACGACTGGTATTTACACCACTTTTGAAACTGTGAGGCAGACTCGATATAAACCTCATTTTGGCTTTTTGCCGAAACTGCGTGAATTGCAGAAAACAACAAAACTGAAAGTACAATACGTGAGTATTTCATTTGATTTTTCCCTCCCTGGAAAATATTTGAAATTTAAAATAACTCTTGAAACAAAGCTTACTCTTTCTTGGTTAATTTCGCGCTCAATTTTGCCCGGGGATGCGCCGCATCATAGACCCTGGACAAATGCTGAAAATCGAGGTGAGTATAAATCTGGGTAGTTGAGATATCCGCGTGCCCCAATAACTCCTGCACTGCTCGCAAATCGCCACTGGATTCCAGCATATGGCTGGCAAATGAATGGCGCAATAAATGCGGAAAAACATTCATATCAATACCCTGCTTTTGTGCCCAGTATTTCAAGCGTTTCTGGATCACCGAGTTATGAATCCGCTTGCCCTGTTTACCAACAAACAGGGCCTGCTCAGTTTCATTGGCAATTTCTGCGCGACGACTTAACCATGTTTTAATTGCCTCACGCGCTTTTCTACCCACCGGTAATTCACGTTCTTTACTACCTTTGCCGAGCACCCGAATGATACCGGAGATACTTTTTTTCCCATCATCAATATCCAGTGATGAAAGTTCAGACAAGCGTAAACCGGATGAATAAAATAATTCCAGTATCGCACGGTCCCGTACTGTTTCGACTTCATCCCCTTTTATTTCAATTAAACGTGTGACGTTATCAATATCGAGCGTGGAAGGAAGTTTACGACTGGTTTTCGGTGCCTGGATATGCTGTGCAGGATTATTAACGACCTTGTTTTCAATCAGCAAATATTTAAAAAATGAACGGAAGCTCGATAACATGCGTTGCAAGCTTTTACCGCCAAGACCTTGTCGATGGCGTTGAGAAATAAGAGAGCGAATATGCTGGTCATCTACATCACGCCAGTTTTCTATTTGTTGCTTATCACAATAAGCAATCAATGACTCAAGATCACGGGAATAACTTTTTAAGGTATGCGGGGAATAATTTTTTTCAGTACGTAACTTGGCAAGAAACGATTCTATCCATTTCATTGCATCATTATTCATGATGTTACTCTTCCCATTACGCTTGTATTTATTCCTGGAGATGTTGCTTGAGGATACGGGTTAATACCTGGCCGAGTAATGAAAGAAATAACGTGCCCATATCTGCACGGAAACGTTGTGGGTCATAACTTCCTATGGCAATAATGCCGTAGCAATTTTTACTGTCTTTATCCGCAGCTAATGGCACGACGCCTGCAGACTGGATATCAGCATCATCAAAAAGTGCCTGCATTTGTTCCGGGTTGAATGAACCACAAACGGGTTGTCTTGCAGTCATCACTTTTTCACCAATGGCCAATGCCGGTTGTTGCCACGCGGTAAGATCTTCATGTTGTTTTAATACTTCATTCCCGGAAGCGAGCAACTTGACCACGATCGCATCGGCTTCAAAGTCCGCGCGAATACGTTGCTCAATCACCTTAATCACGTCTTTAAGAGAAGCTGCATCGAGTAACTCTAGAATCAATGAATTGATATTATTATTCAGTTTTTCATTGATTTGCGCGGTATTAATCAGGCTTTGTAACTTTGCTTTTAGTTCTTCTTTTTGTTCACGTAAAACCTGGACCTGGCGCTCAATTAACGATACCGCCGGACCGGATTCATGGGTTAATAACATGCCTGCTAAAAGATCCTGGTGGTTTTCAAAAAAAGCAGGATGATCGCGCAGGTAACGCACGATCTCATGTTCAAATTCCGTATCGATAGCTTTATGATCTTGAGAACTCATAGAGTAATTTTACCTTCAAAAACTGTGGTTGCGGGCCCTGTCATCATAACGGGCGAAGCCTCTCCTTGCCAACTGATTTGTAATTTTCCACCCGGTAATTCCACCTCGACCTGATCGGCTAAATAACCCTGCACGTAACCGACCACCATGGCAGCACAAGCGCCGGTGCCACAAGCCAGGGTTTCCCCTGCACCACGTTCATATACCCGTAAACGAATATGCGCATCATCAACAACCTGCATAAAGCCAGCATTAACCCGGTTTGGAAAAAGAGGATGCTTTTCAATCGCCGCACCGAGTTCTTCAATCGCGGCGGCATCAACATTTTTAACCACCGTTACCGCATGCGGATTACCCATCGACACCACACCGATTTGCATAACCTGCCCATTTACATCCAGCGAATATTCATCACGTCGTGTGTCAGCATTAAAAGGGATTTTCCAGGGTGAAAATTCTGGCACACCCATATTCACCATAACCTGGCCGTCGGCCTGGATGTTTAATTCAATCACACCTGAAGCGGTTTCAACCCGGATACTATCTTTGTCAGTTAATCCTTTTTCACGTACAAATACGGCAAAACAACGTGCACCATTGCCACACTGCTCAACTTCACCACCGTCGGCATTAAAAATACGATAGATAAAATCAACGCCTTCGGTTTCGGAAGCTTCAACCAGCAGTAATTGATCACAACCAATCCCGAAATGACGGTCCGCGATTAAACGCACTTCATT
>JAOUOK010000248.1 GCA_029880425.1 Gammaproteobacteria bacterium | reverse complement strand
TTCGTTCTAATTGACGTTATTCATAAAACAAAAAAACCAGCTATTTAGCTGGTTTTTTTTATTCTTAATTAATTTTATAAAAATATAAAACAAAAGCCCGGCTTAAGCCGGGCTTTTGTAATTATAGTCCTAAATGTAATTATTCAGTTTCCTGGATAGTAACACCATCTAATGATGCCGCAAGTGAATCTGCACCAGCACCTTTACTGTCACCCAGTTTAATCATCAGGCGCAGTTCATTTGCAGAATCGGCATAGTTAATGGCATCTTCATAGGTAATCGAACCGGCTTTATATAAATCAAATAACGATTGATCAAATGTCTGCATACCCATGTTACGTGACTTTGCCATCAGGCTCTTCATTTTATGAATTTCACCTTTGCGAATCAGGTCTGCCATCAATGGCGAATTAATCATTATTTCAGCTGATAACACGCGGCCATTTCCATCGGGGGTGGGAATCAGTTGTTGTGCAACAAAAGCACGGGTATTTAATGATAAATCCATGAGTAGCTGGTTACGACGATCCTCAGGGAAAAAGTTGATAATCCGGTCCATAGCCTGGTTGGCGTTATTCGCATGCAAGGTGGCGAGACAAAGGTGACCCGTTTCAGCAAAGGCGATGGCATGATCCATGGTTTCACGGGTACGCACCTCACCGATCAGGATAACATCAGGTGCCTGACGCAAGGTATTTTTTAATGCCTCTTCAAAAGACTTGGTATCCAGTCCCACTTCACGCTGGGTCACAATACAACCCTGGTGGTGGTGAATAAATTCAATCGGATCTTCGATGGTAATAATATGACCGGTTGAATTTTTATTTCTAAAACCAATCATAGAAGCCAGCGAGCTTGACTTACCTGAACCGGTTGCACCCACAAACATGATCAAGCCACGTTTTGTCATTGCCAGCTCTTTTAAGATAGGCGGCAAACCCAGCTCGTCCATGGTTGGGATAGTTGTTTCAATTTTACGTAATACCATACCGGCATTATTACGCTGCATAAAAGCACTGACACGAAAACGACCAATACCCGAAGCAGAAATAGCAAAGTTACATTCATTTTCACTCTCAAATTCTGCTTTTTGTGCTGGAGTCATAATACCGGTAACAATTTCTTTTGCCTGGATCGGCGTCAAGGTAGCCTGAGTCACCGGCGAAATTTTGCCATTAACTTTTAAACTTGGTGCAACACCGGCAGTGATAAATAAATCAGAGCCATTCTTATGCACCATAAGCTTTAACAGCGATTCAAACTCCATATCCTAAACCTTTTTATTTTTATAAATTAATATTTAAAAATATCATTTAATGAATTTAACGAAACTTAATTAAATCCATCCTTGTTTTGTGCTTTTTGTTTCGCATCCTGTTTACTCACTACGCCACGTGCAACAAGATCCTGTAAACACTGATCCAGGGTCTGCATACCGATGCCCTGACCGGTCTGGATTGCTGAATACATTTGTGCCACTTTATCTTCACGAATCAGGTTACGAATCGCCGGTGTACCAATCATAATTTCATGAGCGGCAACACGACCACCACCGATTTTCTTCAATAACGTTTGTGCAATTACCGCACGTAATGATTCAGATAACATCGAACGAACCATGCCTTTTTCAGCAGCCGGGAACACGTCGATAATCCGGTCAATAGTTTTCGCAGCAGAGGTCGTATGCAAGGTACCGAATACCAGGTGACCCGTTTCTGCCGCGGATAATGCTAGACGAATGGTTTCAAGGTCACGCATCTCACCCACGAGGATGATATCGGGATCTTCACGTAACGCTGAACGCAATGCTTCACTGAATCCTAACGTATCCCGATGAACTTCACGTTGATTGACTAGACATTTCTTACTTTCATGTACGAATTCAATAGGGTCTTCGATGGTCAAAATATGACCGTATTCAGAATCATTTTTATAATCAATCATACCTGCCAGGGTTGTTGATTTACCTGAACCGGTTGGCCCTGTTACCAGCACGATACCCCGCGGGGTATCCGCGATTTCTTTAAATACCGAGGGAGCATTAAGTTGCTCAAGGGTCAGAATTTTTGACGGGATAGTCCGGAATACCGCACCGGCACCCCGGTTATGGTTAAACGCATTTACACGAAAACGCGCAAGGTCAGGTATTTCGAAAGAGAAATCCGTCTCCAGGAACTCTTCAAAATCCTTACGTTGCTTATCATTCATAATGTCATAGACCAGGCTATGAACCGTTTTATGATCTAAAGCAGGTACATTAATTCGACGGATGTCACCATCTACACGAATCATCGGGGGTAAATCAGCTGATAAATGTAAATCCGAAGCATATTTTTGACGCTAAAAGCGAGTAATTCAGTAATATCCATGATTTCTCTTTATATTTTGTTATTTATCCTGGTTCGATACACATCTATTCTGATGTAACTTGTGTATCGGTAAACGCAATCATTTCTTAAGTATTACGTGCTAAAGTACAATCTCATTATGAATCACGCAAGTCAAAATACCATTACAAAAAATATTAATTCAATCCGCAAACAAATTGCCGAAGCCGAAAGAAAATATGCGCGCCAGCCTGGTTCAGTCCAATTACTCGCGGTGAGCAAAACCCGGCCCATTGAAGATATTCAGGCCGCTTTTAGTGTAAATCAGCTCCATTTTGGTGAAAATTACCTGCAAGATGCCTTACCCAAAATTGAAGCCATGACCGATCCCTCCGTCACCTGGCACTTTATCGGCCCTATCCAGTCCAACAAAACACGCCAGATTGCAGAGAATTTTGACTGGGTACACGGTGTCGACCGGCTTAAAATAGCACAGCGACTTAGTGAACAACGTGATCCCTCGATTAAGCCGCTCAATATCTGCATCCAGATCAATACCAGCAATGAAGAAAGTAAATCGGGCCTCAGCGTGGAAAATACCCTTGAACTCGCAAAAAACATTCACATGTTACCCAATATTCGTTTACGTGGTCTGATGACCATTCCCGCGGCGAGCGCTGATTTTGAACAACAACGAAAGCCTTTTCGCCTACTACGAGAATTAAAAGAGGAAATTCAAATACAGGGCATTGAGCTCGATACCCTTTCAATGGGCATGAGTGGTGACATGGAAGCCGCGATTGCTGAAGGTTCAACCATGGTAAGAATTGGTACCGCGATATTTGGACAGAGAAATTAAAAATATTAACCACAGAGAACGCAGAGCTTCACAGAGAATTTCATCAAGCTCAGTGATTCATACTTTCATTTTAGAATCTTTTATAATGTGACTATAAACAGCTAAACTAAAATCATTAAAGTTAATTTGGTAGACTAAATTTATGGACAATCAAAAAATTGGATTTATTGGTGCGGGCAATATGGCACGCAGCTTAATTGGCGGCTTAATTTCCAGCGGGCTTAAAAGTGAGCAGCTTTTCGCCGCCGATCCCAATGATGAAATACGCCATGCTTTAACGCATGACTTTTCAATCAAGACATTTTCAGACAACCAGGCACTGGTTGATCAGTGTGATGTCGTTGTTTTTTCAGTTAAGCCGCAAACGCTAAAAACTGTGGCAACTTCAGTTACCGCGAAAGACGATGCCCTTTATTTGACAATTGCTGCTGGTATTACCAGTGAAAGCCTTAATAACTGGCTGGGTAGCAATAAAGCGATTGTTCGCGCCATGCCAAACACACCCTCACTGGTTTTAAGTGGAGCCTGTGGATTATTTGCAAACAATAACGTCAATTCAGATCAAAAAGATATCGCGGAATCTATTTTACGTGCTGTCGGCATGACCGTTTGGGTCAAAACTGAACCGCAACTTGATGCGGTCACGGCACTTTCAGGTAGTGGCCCGGCATATTTTTTCATGGTGCTCGAAGCCATGGAAAAAGCAGGCGAAGAACTGGGGTTACCCGCCGATACAGCTCGT
>JAOUOK010000247.1 GCA_029880425.1 Gammaproteobacteria bacterium | reverse complement strand
GATCCATCGATAAAGATTGGTGAACATTCCGATGGTTATGAAGTACCTTACTCGCTGCGTGAAGATGTTGACCGGTTAAATGCACCGCTTGGGCGAAGTTTACACCCAGCCATTAAAATTTCATTAATCGTTATTTTACTTGTGCTGTCATTTTCACAACTTGCTTATTTCCGCGCACATGAATTAGTGAGCATTATTCCTGAATCACGCTCCATGCTGGAAACATTTTGTAAAAATATCGGCTGCCAGTATTCAGGACCCAGCGATACAAAACAAATTGAACTTGTCAGTCGTGATGTACGACTGCATCCAAAAGAAAAGAATGCCTTGTTAATTAGTGCCGCGATGATTAACAACGCTTATTTCGCCCAGCCTTATCCCAATATTCATATTCGTCTCTCTGACATCTCCGGCAATGTTGTTGCCGAACGTATTTTTAATCCAAAAACCTACATGGGAAAACTGAGCAGCCCGTTTTTATTGATGCGTTCCCAAACACCTGTACATATAAATTTCGAAGTTGCCGATCCAGGTAAAGATGCAATCAATTTTGAATTTACATTCCTCTGAAAGTTAAAAATTTCATAAAAAATAGTCGTATTTAAGGAGATTAGTAACTGCGAATATGAAGGTTGCCTAGCGTATAAATAATCGATATTCAAGCATGAAATTTATACTTTATCCCTTAAATTTTTAAGTTACTACAGGTATGATTGCTCTCCCCCAGAGTTACCGTATTTTTAATATTTTCGAACAATTGGTCATTTATGCATATTGGTCCTTACCAGTTAAGTAACAAGCTCGTTCTTGCCCCAATGGCAGGTGTTACAGATTTGCCTTTTCGCAAATTGTGCCGCAGTTTGGGAGCAGGTATGGCCGTGTCTGAAATGGTTTCATCAAACTCACTGTTATGGGGAAGCGATAAAACTAAACGTCGCGCATCACATGAAGGTGAGACTGATCCAAAATCAGTTCAGATCATGGGAACAGAGCCGGCCATGATGGCAGAAGCGGCAAAATACAATGTCGACAACGGTGCACAAATTATTGATATCAATATGGGTTGCCCGGCAAAAAAAGTCTGCAATGTTTTAGCGGGTTCAGCCTTAATGCGCGATGAAAAATTAGTTGGCAATATTCTTTCTGCGGTGGTTAACGCGGTTGATATTCCGGTCACGCTCAAAATCAGAACGGGTTGGGATCATCAATCTCGAAATGCGGCTACGATTGCCCGCATAGCCGAGGACTCTGGTATTCAATCACTTGCAATACATGGTCGCACGCGTGCTGATCAATATCGAGGTGATGCTGAATATGACACCATTGCTGATGTTAAGAGTCGTATTGCGATTCCTGTCATTGCCAATGGTGATATTAAAACGCCTGAAAAGGCAAAGTTTGTGCTCGACTACACCGGGGCAGATGCCGTGATGATTGGTCGGGCAGCACAAGGACGTCCATGGATTTTCCGTGAAATTGAGCATTACCTTGCGACGGGTGAATATTTGCCCGAACCCTCGGTAAAAGAAATAAGAGATATTTTGCTCGGTCACCTGGAAAATCTTTATGAATTTTATGGGGAGTTTACTGGTGTACGTGTGGCCCGCAAGCACATCAGTTGGTACAGCAAGGGACAATCACATGGCGGAGCTTTCCGTGATGCAGTATGTCGGGTGGACAGTATCGATGAGCAACTTAGGATGACTCACGAATTTTTTGAACGCTTATTAGAAAAGGAGGAAATAGCAGCATGACAGAAGCCGCTTTAGTGGACCCTGCTATTACACAACTACATCCACAACAAGAAGAAACAAAAAAACCATTACGTGCCTGCGTTGAAGATGCAATGCAAGGTTATTTCAAACAATTAGAAGGTCATGTAACCAACGATCTTTACCAGATGGTTTTAAGTGAAATTGAGGAACCCTTGTTCCGCAGTGTCCTGGAATACACCAGGGGTAACCAGAGTAAAGCATCAGAACTACTTGGCATTAACCGTGGTACATTACGTAAAAAATTAAAAATGTACGGTTTAAATGACTAAGAAATTTTAATTCTGATACAAAAGAAATACGCAACACCTGAAAACCACGAAGATCTTTTATAAATTTATTAAATAAAAGCTTCGTGGTTTTAACTTTACTAAACTATAAAAATTACGGAAGTTATCATGTCAAAAATTACCCGTGCATTAATCAGTGTCTCGGATAAAACCGGTATTGTTGAATTTGCAAAAAGCCTGTACACCTATCATGACATCGAAATTTTATCGACCGGTGGTACCGCTAAGTTACTTGCAGACAACGGCATCCCTGTTATTGAAGTTTCTGACTACACGGGCTTCCCGGAAATGATGGATGGTCGTGTTAAAACCTTACATCCAAAAATTCATGGTGGCCTGTTAGGGCGACGTGGTACCGATGAAGCGGTGATGCAGGAACATGATATTCCAGCCATCGATATGGTTGTAGTAAACCTTTATCCATTTGAAGCAACCGTTGCCAAAGAAGACTGTACCTTAGGAATGGCGATTGAAAATATCGACATCGGTGGTCCAACCATGTTGCGCTCTGCAGCAAAAAATCATGCTTCAGTGACCGTGGTCGTTGATGCCAATGATTACAACCGTGTTTTAAATGAAATAAAAGATAACAAAGGTGAAGTGACTGCTGAAACACGTTTTGACCTGGCCGTTAAAACATTTGAGCACACCTCTCATTATGATGGTGCTATCGCCAACTACCTGGGCTGTATTGAAGCAGACGGAAATAAATCGACTTTCCCGCGCACCTTTAACAGCCAGTATAATAAAGCACAGGAAATGCGTTATGGTGAAAATCCTCACCAGTCAGCTGCATTTTATCTTGAATCAAACTCCGGTGAAGCCGAAGCCAGCATTGCCACGGCAAGACAACTACAGGGTAAAGAACTTTCTTTTAATAATATTGGTGATACCGATGCTGCACTGGAGTGCGTTAAGCAATTCAATGATGGACCAAGCTGTGTCATCGTCAAGCATGCAAATCCTTGTGGTGTTTCAACCAGCCATAATATTTTAGAAGCTTATGAAAATGCCTACGCCACTGATCCTGAATCAGCCTTTGGCGGCATTATCGCGTTTAACCAGGAACTCGATGGCGAAACGGCCAGTGTCATCGTTGATCGCCAGTTTGTTGAAGTGATTATTGCACCCAAGGTAAGTGCTGAAGCCGTTAAGGTTGTTGCCAAGAAAAAGAACGTGCGTTTACTTGAGTGTGGTGAATGGTCAACAGAACAATCTCCACGTTTAGACTTTAAGCGTGTAAATGGCGGCTTACTGGTGCAGGATGCCGATCTTGAACTTTATAACGAACTAAAAGTAGTCACTAAACGTCAACCAACCGAAGAAGAAATGAAAGACCTCATTTTCACCTGGAAAGTCGCGAAGTTTGTTAAATCAAACGCCATCGTTTATGGCAAGGACAACATGACTATTGGTGTGGGTGCGGGTCAAATGAGTCGTGTTAACTCGGCCCGTATTGCCGGCATTAAAGCAGAACATGCCAGTCTTGAAGTAAAAGGTTCGGTTATGGCCAGTGATGCCTTCTTCCCTTTCAGGGATGGTCTGGACCAGGCTGCTGCAAACGGAATTACCGCAGTTATTCAACCGGGGGGTTCCATGCGTGATGATGAGGTGATTGCTGCTGCAAATGAACATGGTATTGCCATGGTATTCACTGGTATGCGTCATTTCAGACACTAACAACATACCGCCTAATAACTTAGTTTCAGCATGGTTGTTAGGCGGTGAGATACATTTTTTAAATTAATCACTCAAAACACTAAAGTTCATCTAATTATGATTCGATATCATAATTGATGAAAAGCTCAAAATATTCCAATCTGGTACTGGCTTTAGGCATTTTAGCGGCTGCAATCTTCTGGTGTATTG
>JAOUOK010000246.1 GCA_029880425.1 Gammaproteobacteria bacterium | reverse complement strand
AAAACTCTTTAATTCATCTATACCATCCGCAGCGATATCCATGCGTTTTTTACCTTCAAATGAAAATGGTCGGGTAACAACGGCTACCGTTAATATTCCCATCTCTTTTGCAACTTGTGCCACGATAGGTGCGCCACCGGTACCTGTACCACCACCCATACCAGCTGTGATAAAGATCATGTCTGAACCTTGCAACATTTCCTGGATACGTTCACGATCTTCAATCGCAGCTTCACGACCTATCTCCGGGTTTGCTCCCGCACCTAAGCCTTTGGTGATATTCGTACCAATCTGTATCGTGCTTTTCGCAGAACTATTTTTTAACGCCTGCGCATCGGTATTAGCACAAATAAAATCTACGCCATCCAGATTTTGTTGCACCATGTGTTCAACAGCATTACCACCACCGCCGCCAACACCAACAACTTTAATCACAGCACTTTGACTCTGTGTATCCATAAATTCAAACTTCATTTTTCACCCCTCCTCTCTGTTTCCAGAGATGTTTTTAAAAAATTACCTTGCTTCTTAAAAGTTACCCTGAAACCAATTCTTCATTCGGTTCCAAACTGATTTAAAGCCTTTACCCATACGCGCTTCTGACTCACGCATCGCTCGATTCTGATATCCAAATAACAACAAGCCCACCCCCGTGGAATGTATTGGATTTCGAACCACATCAACCAATCCCGTTACGTATTGAGGTGCACCCAATCGTACCGGCATATGGAAAATTTCTTCTGCTAACTCAACGGCACCTTCCATTTTTGAACTGCCGCCTGTTAATACAATTCCTGCTGCACATAAATCTTCAAAGCCGCTCCGACGTAATTCAGCCTGGATTAATGTAAACAATTCTTCATAACGAGGTTCAACAACTTCAGCCAGTGTTTGACGTGCTAAACGCCTGTCAGGCCTTTCACCTACACTAGGTACCTCAATTGTTTCATCCACACTGGCAAGTTGTGTTAATGCACAGGCATATTTAATTTTAATTTCTTCTGCATATTGAGTAGGTGTACGTAATGCTACCGCGATATCATTCGTTACCTGGTCACCGGCAATGGGAATAACTGCGGTATGACGAATCGCTCCTTCGGTAAAGACAGCTATATCCGTAGTACCGCCACCTATATCAACTAAACAAACACCAAGCTCTTTTTCATCATCAGTTAATACTGAATGACTCGAAGCTAATTGCTCAAGAATAATGTCATCAACTTCCAAACCACAACGCCGTACACACTTGATAATATTTTGTGCCGCACTAACAGCACCGGTAACCATATGAACTTTAGCCTCAAGTCGAACACCGGACATGCCTACAGGTTCACGGATGCTTTCCTGCTCATCAATAATAAATTCTTGTGGCAGGATATGGAGAATTTTCTGATCAGCAGGTATGGCGACAGCCCTGGCTGCATCAATAACACGCTCAACATCTGTTGCCGTAACTTCCTTATCACGTATAGCAACAATTCCATGTGAATTCAGGCTACGTACATGACTGCCTGCAATACCCGCGTATACAGAGTGAATCTGGCAGCCTGACATTAACTCAGCTTCCTCAACTGCTCGCTGAATAGATTGCACTGTTGATTCAATATTAACTACTACACCTTTTTTTAGGCCTCGTGAAGGATGCGAACCTAAACCAATAATTTCAACTTCATCATCCGGTGTAATTTCGCCAACAATAGCAACAACTTTCGACGTGCCTATATCGAGACCAACAATAAGATTCTTTTCAAGTTTCTTAGACATTTTTCATGTCTCCCAGCATATCTTTTGTATTTTTTATTTTCTTTTTCCAACCGATAGCCATACCATTCGTATAACGTAAATCAACCAAATCAATATCATTTATCCGTACTAACAAAACTTTGTTATAAATACGCATAAAACGATTTAACCTGTGCACGGTGTCATCCCTGCCAAGAACAACTTTCAAGCCATTATCAAGTTTTAATTCAATCGCATGACGAGCATCGAATTTTAAATAAGTAATCGTTCTGTTTATTTCAGACAGCACGCCGTTCATTTCATAATATTTCTGTAGCATTAACTTATTAACCGTGGTGCTTCCTTCAAACACTGGCAATTTTTTTAACACTGTTTTATTCAAAGGTTTAAAAACTTCACCATTACTGTTAATCAGCCCGGTAGCTCTTGAAATTGCAACAGGCTGTTGCTCAACAACACTGACACTTAAAGTATCTGGCCATACCCGCCTTACTGAAGCTTTATGTACCCACGGCAACTGTTCAACGACTTCCCGTACTCGTTCAACATCAACATTAAAATAGCCTCCGGCAATAACACCGGCTATAGCACGATGCAACATAGCCTCGTCAACATTCACAAAAGCACCGTGAACACGAATTTTATTTACTGGTAAAGTTTGTGGTTTACTTAAATGATTCTCAGCATAAAACATAACTACACAAACAACAGCCAAAGGAAGAAACCAGTTCATCCAGCGAAATGAAACAGATGGCAATTCCTTTTTCTTAATATATGCAGCCTGTTTTACTCTTGCCGACATTATTACGCCTCTACCAAAGTCTGAGATAAAATATTAAACACAAGATCTTCAAATGAAATGCTTTTTGCTTTTGCTGCCATTGGAACCAGGCTATGACTAGTCATTCCTGGCACGGTGTTGATTTCAATAATGTAAGGCTTTCCTTCTTCATTACACATTAAATCAACCCGCCCCCAACCTTTTGCTCCTACTGCATTAAACGCAGATAATGCTAAACGTTGTAGCTGTGCTTCTGTTTCTTCATCCAGGCCACATGGGCAATGATATTGCGTATCATCGTCATCATATTTTGCCGCGTAATCATAAAACTCACGTTTAGTTTCTAAACGTATTGCAGGTAATGCCTCATCACCTAAGATTGCAACGGTATACTCTTTTCCATGAACCCATTGCTCAGCAAGAACAGTATCACCAAAGTCTGCAGCGACTTCCCAGGCTTTATATATATTGGATTCTTCATTCACCTTACTCATTCCTATACTTGAACCTTCAAGCGCAGGTTTAACCATAATGGGAAATCCTAAAGTCGCCCCGACATAATTCACATCAGTTGTCTTTTCCAGTTTCATATATGGTGGTGTAGGTAATCCCGATCCCTGTAATAATTCTTTACAACGTAACTTATCCATTGCCACAGCTGATGCAAGTACGCCACTACCGGTATATGGAAGCTCCATAATTTCAAGCACACTTTGCATGGCTCCATCTTCTCCGCCAGGGCCATGTAAAATAATAAACACACGGTCATAGTGGCCGGTTTTTAAATCTTCAAATATTGAGTCACGCTTCACATCAATCTTGTGCGCATCAACTTTTTTTGAAAGCAAAGCATTTAATACCGCTTCACCACTTTTCAGCGACACTTCACGCTCAGCCGACCAGCCGCCCATTAACACGGCAACCTTACCTAAATCTTCCGGCTTTACTTGTGATAATTTATTTTTCAACTTGCTTCACCAACAATTTTAACTTCGCGTATTAAATTCACAGAATGTTGTTGCTGCACTTTTTCATGCACCACATTAATCAATGTTTCGATATCTGTTGCTGTTGCTGTACCGGTGTTAATAATAAAATTAGCATGTTTATCGGAAACACAGGCTCCACCAATACAAAAATTCTTTAAACCACAACTCTCTATCAATCTTGCCGCATAGTCACCTTCCGGGTTCCTGAAGACAGATCCTGCATTTGGTTGCTGAGTAGGCTGTGTCGTACTCCTGCGGTTAAGATGTTTCTTTATTGTTTGCAAGCTCTCAGCTGCATTACCTTTTGCAAGTTTAATCACGGCGGAAACAAACCATTCTTTTTCGTTCTCTTTTTCTTTTGCAATGACATGACGATAAGCGACATTAAATTCATCCGGGGTCCGCTTATGGATTTCACCTGAAGCATCAA
>JAOUOK010000245.1 GCA_029880425.1 Gammaproteobacteria bacterium | reverse complement strand
AGCTGATCGAAAAATTTTCCCAGGAAAATATAAAAATAAAGACAAAAATCAGAACAAAATTCGATCCTGAAGATATTAAACGAAGAAAAATACAGGCGGGTTTTTTAAGTGAAATAGCCGAAAAATTATAGGCATAAAAAAAGGCTCTATTTAAGAGCCTTTTTATACGTCAAGAATAAAGGTGTTAACGTGTAAATTTAATAGTATTTTTACCACGATTACATGTAATATTATTACGGTTACTTGCCTTACATTTAACAGCGATAGCAGGTTGTTGCCAACCTTCTTTCATAGTTAATCCATAAATATCAGAACCATTAGATTTTGGACCATCAATATTTATTCCATTGTAGTTATAAATCACTTTAAAACTACCATTTGATTTAAAACCTACTATTGATGACTTGGCAGTATAGGTAACTTTTGCTGCATTTACTTTACGGGATTTTTCACTTGAGAAACAGGTTAACTCTTTATCACCTGATTCTAAACAAGTTGTCGATGCGGAAGGTAAAAAATCTGCAGAGCCATGTTTTGTTTTCCATTTATTATTTAATACTACTTTTAAAATATCCGGGATATTAACTGACGGAGCTTTTTTCTTAACTTCTTTTACTTTTGTCGACTTTGCCTTTTTTGTTTCTTTTTCCGCTTTTTTTGCTGACGCTAATTGTTTGGCTTTTTTATCACTAGCCGCTTTTTTAGCTTTACTAGCAGCTTCAGCTTCTTTTGCTTTTCGAGCATCCTCTTCTTTTTCAAGCTTATCTTGTAAAGCTAAACGTTTAGCTTTTTCTTCTTTTTCATCTTTTTCAAACGCAGTTTTATTTAATCGTTTACTCGCCTGATCACTGCCATTAGCTTTCGCTTTTTTGTACCATGATATAGCAGTATCTACATTCTTAGCTACACCATGACCATTTTCATAAAAAAGGCCAACCTTATATTGAGATGGTGCATGTGACTGATTGGCAGCTTTTAAATACCAGTTGAAAGCCTGTTTTAAATCTTTTTTCGTGTCAGTACCAAATTCGTATGCCGTGGCAACACTATATTGTGCTGAGACATCACCACGTTTTGCTAACAGTAAATCCAGCTTTAACTGGCTGGTAGCCGCTGTTACAGTAAAAGAGATAAACAGACCTGTAAGTAAAACTAATAATTTCATAAAACCTATTCCAAACTTCTTAAATAAAAATTTAAACTAATTGTTTTCTACTTACAAAGTGATGAAAAGCGAGCTGCTTTACCTTTGCAAGGATCAGATTTAAATCCTTCTTTTGTAGTTTTCGCTTCCTTTCTTTTCTTTTCAGCTGCTAAGCGTGTAGCCTTGGCTTTTGCGCGTTCTTTTGCTTCGGCTGCAGCTTTCGACTTAGCTTCTCTCGCGGCCTTAGCTTGGGCTGCTTTTGCCTTTGCTTCTTTTGCAGCTTTTGCTGCTTTTGCCTTTGCTGCAGCTTTCGCTTTTGCATCTTTTGCAGCTTTTGCTTTAGCCGCATTCTCCTGGTTTTGTTTTTCACGTAACGCTTTCTGTTCCGCTGCTTTAGCATTTGCAGCATCATTTGCAGCTTTTTGTTTTGCGGCTGCTTCACGTTGTTTACGTAATTTCTCAGCTGCTAAAGCCTGTTGTTTAGCTTTGTCCTGTGCAATACGATCTGTATTACCCGCTGACTTCTTTTGTAAACTTTTAAGGCGCTTAATTGCTGCATCAGCTTTCGGATTACCTCCAGCCTTAGCTTGTTCATACATTTTCAGTGCATTTGCATTACTTTTCTTAACGCCGTCACCACGCTCATACATTTCACCCATTTTCATCATGGCAGAAGTATTACCTTTTTTCGCCATTTTTTGCTGAAACAAGAACAGGCTTTCCATAGGATCACCTGCTGCAATTGCTGCAGGTGATAATAGAAGCGTGATTAATACAAATGATAAATATCTTTTAATCATATTTTTCACCAATAAAGGAGAACTCTTGAGCTCAGTAAGTTAAAGACAAATTAAGGAAGTATTAACACAACCTTAACGGATTTATTTAAATACTTACCATCAATGTAACCTATTGCACCTTCGGTATTAGCAACCCATTGTATAACTTCACGGGCACTCCCAAGTTCTTTAGGTGGTTTTCCTTTACCTGTAAATTTTAATTTTGACCAGTAACGCTTAACCGCTGCATCAGATTTTTGTACCACAGACTTGTAAAATTTCTTCTGTGCAGGATTACCTTTTGGTAAATCAACCGGCTGAATAGTTTTACCATTTGAATAATTTTTTATTTTACCCAGGTAAATTTGGGCCAGTTTATTTTTAGATAAACCAATTTCTTTAACACCTGGATGCGTAATTACCGCAACACCTGCATTTGCTATAGGAGCAACGAGATACAGCGATGAAATCACTAGCGAAAGTGTGAATAATTTAAATAACTTTTTCATCGTAAACCCCTAGAAAAGAACGTCGATCGCAACTGAAACAATTGTTACGTCTTCTGTGATTGGACCATCAAATAAACCACCTGCATTACCGCCGTATGAATCAGGCTTAATATTTTTTGCTTCAATTTTAAATGCCGCAGCATCATCCATTTCATACCTTAAACCGAGAGTGGTAGATGTTTGTTTTGGTGCATAGATACTTTTATCTGCTCCTTCACCAATAGCAGCACCTGTAATATATGGTAAGAAGTCACCCATACGGTAACCTAAGGTTAGGTAACCCGCTTTTGCATCAGGGAAAGCCATTTCTAGACCAGGGCCTGTATCGCGAACAATGTATTCTGCATAAACCACGAAATTATTTTTATCGATGGTCATACCAATACCACCGAACGAACCGTCAAGATCTTTTTGACCAAACGCATCAACTTTGGTATCAAAATAACCAATCCTAAAAGACATCCCTTCAAAAGCAACACTGGCATTAAAACCAATCATGTCATGCGTTTTAAAGTCAACTTTTGAAGTTGCCGTATAGGCAAATGGCGTACCAGTTAAACTAAATGCTGTATTAATGTCATTAACTGCTGTTGGAAGCATATATGATGAATTTGTACCATTACCGTAATAAAGCTCACCAAGATAAGTCACATCGTTAATGGTTTTTTGGTAAACCAGGTCAAGTCCGTTTACTGAACGAATTGGGTTAGTACTGTAAACTTCATCAGGTACTGAAGCCCAGGGATAGGCATAACCCACGTCCTTGTAATCCGATACCATGTAGAATGGACCTTTTACTTTACCAATACGTAATGAAACATCGTCATTAAATTTATAGTTTGCATACGCCCATTCTGTTTCAAAGTTATACTTTTGAGCTGGACCACCACGCGCCGACATAACCACGGTCATATCCATTTTAGACGAGATATCAGTTGAGAATTGAATTCCTATATTACTTTCTCGCGAGTCAGTATTAACCTCACCCTCCGGCCCCAGACCATTATAATAAGAGACTTTTTGATCATTACTGTTAGCTATAGCTTTGAATGAAGCATAACCACTGATATCAATTTCAGCGTAGCTTATAGGACTAAATAGAACTAATGCCCCGGCAAGTAGGTTAGTGACGCGGATTTTCATGTTATTCCCCTCAAGTTACATAAATCAGCTCAATGAGCGAGATTTACACAAGATTATTTAAAATCACAACGTGATTTTTCAGTACTGTAAATTTAAACAATTTTTAAAAAATATTTCAATATAATCAGCAATTTAAATATACTATTTAAATCAATTTGTCAATTTTATGTAAATCTAATTGTTTTGTCGGCAAATAGAGTTAAATAATAACAAAACACATAAATTTTTAATGTGCTATTAGGTACATAACTCAAGCTGTAAGTCGACGAATCAATGTATAGGATTATATTTAGAAAACTAAAAATGGTGCCCAGGGCCGGAATCGAACCGGCACGGTGTTGCCACCGAGGGATTTTAAGAGGATGGAGC
>JAOUOK010000244.1 GCA_029880425.1 Gammaproteobacteria bacterium | reverse complement strand
TCTGAAGCAGCGCAAAAATTTGATAATGTTGCTGCCTTCATTAAAGAGTGTGCCAAAACCGATACGGCTGAAGCCTCGATGGAGACCATGGAGAAAAAAGGTATCGATACGGGTTTAAAAGCAATTCACCCGGTAACCGGTGATCACGTTCCCGTGTTTATCGCCAACTTTGTTTTAATGGGTTATGGCGAAGGCGCTGTGATGGCCGTACCGGGCCATGATCAACGTGACTGGGAGTTTGCAACTAAATATGGTTTATCAATTAGCCAGGTTATTGCGCCGGTAAATAATGAAGAATGTGATCTAACTAAAGCAGCCTTTACCGAAAAAGGACAGTTGATAAATTCAGGTGAGTTTGATGGCTTAACCTCTGACGATGCATTTGAAAAAATTGCAGACTTTTTAGCGGCTAAGAATGCAGGTAAGAAACGCACAACTTACCGTTTACGTGACTGGGGTGTTTCTCGCCAACGTTACTGGGGAGCACCCATCCCTATTATTAACTGTGATCAGTGTGGCGAAGTCACGGTACCGGAAAAAGATTTACCGGTAGTGTTACCCGAAAATGTTGAGTTTGATGGTGTTGGTTCTCCTATCAAGAAAATGCCCGGGTTTTATCAAACTACCTGTCCATCATGTGGTGGAAGCGCGACACGTGAAACGGATACCTTTGATACATTTATGGAGTCATCCTGGTACTACGCCCGTTATGCTTCTGCAGGTAATGATGAAGCAATGTTAGATGAACGTGCCAATTACTGGCTGCCGGTGGATCAGTATGTGGGCGGTATTGAACATGCCATTTTGCATTTACTCTATGCACGTTTTTTTAACAAGCTCATGCGTGATGTTGGTTTAACCAGCAATGATGAACCGTTTAAAAACCTGTTAACCCAGGGCATGGTATTAAAAGATGGCAGTAAAATGTCCAAGTCAAAAGGCAACACGGTTGATCCGCAGGGCCTGATTGAGCAATACGGTGCAGACACGGCACGTTTATTTATGATGTTTGCTGCGCCCCCTGAGCAATCATTAGAATGGAGTGATACCGGTGTTGAGGGTGCATCGCGCTTTCTTAAACGTTTATGGCGATTAGTATTCGAACATATTGAAAAAGGATTAGTTACGGCTTTAGATACGAATGGATTAAATGATGCTCAAAAAGACATTCGTCGCCAAACACATGAAACGATTGCAAAAGTGAGTGATGACATTGGTCGTCGTTATACCTTTAACACGGCAATTGCCTCGGTCATGGAGTTAATAAATGCATTATTGAAATTTAATGATGACAGTGACCAGGGGCGTGCCGTTATACAGGAAAGCTTACAGTCGATAGTGCTGCTGTTATCACCTATCGTTCCGCATATCACGCATGAGCTTTGGAAAGTGTTAGGCCAGTCAAGCAAGTTGTTAGATCAAGCATGGCCAAAAGTTGATGAATCTGCTTTGGTTAAAGACAGCTTGCAAATTATTGTCCAGGTCAACGGTAAGTTACGTTCACGCATTGAAGTTGCTGCAAGTGCGGAAAAGACAGAAATTGAACAAGCTGCGATGGATGATGAAAATGTTAAACGTTTTACTGACGGTAAACAGGTTGTGAAAGTGATCGTGGTACCGGGTAAATTAGTGAATATTGTAGTTAGGTAAATTAAAGCGTAAGTAAATCAAATATTAATTTATGAAAAAGATAAATTTTATAGTTTTCTTTTTAGCCGCCAGTATATTGAGTGGCTGCGGGTTTCACTTGCGTGGCAGCCAGGATTTATCCGCTGTTTTACCTGAAGTGCAATTAAGTGGTGTTAATCAGCACAGCGAACTGGGGCGAGATCTAATTCGTGCCTTAACTAACTCGAAAGTAACCGTGGTAGATGAATCAAGCATGGTTTTAACTGTTCGTAAAAACAGTACGACTAAACGTGTTTTATCAGTTGATAGTGCAGGCCGGGCTAATCAGTATGAGTTAAATTACCAGCTTGGTTTTACCTTGCAAAAAAAGATGCAGGCTGAAGACGATAAGCAAAAACTTGTTGACCTGGTAGCTCCACAAACGATTAGTGAAAAACGCGAGTACCTGTTTGATGCAAATTTGCTTTTAGCCAAAACAGCGGAAGAAACAAAGCTTAATAACGAGATGCGCCAGGCTGCAATATTGCAGTTACTGCGACGCTTAATGTTTTCACTTAAATCAAAAGATAAAACTAATTCAGCGGTAAAATGAAGTTAAATTTTAATCAACTTGGCAATCATCTTGAAAAGAGCTTACAGCCGGTTTACTTCATAAGCGGGGATGAACCTTTTCAGCTTGATGAGTCTGTTAGCATGATTCGTGAAGCCGCAAAAGCACAGGGTTTCACTGAACGCGAGGTTTACCATGTTGATCGCAGTTTTGACTGGGACCAGTTAACTTATTCTGCCGATAGCATGTCGCTTTTTGCGACAAGAAAAATTATTGAGCTTCGTATTCCAGGCGCTAAACCGGGTGATAAAGGGAGTAAAGCACTCGTGGCTTATACTAGCCAGCTACCTGAAGATACTTTACTACTCATCGTTTCCGGTAAGCTGGATTCAAGCCAGACACGAAGTAAATGGTTTAAGGCCATTGATGGTGTCGGAGCCACGCTTGCCGTTTGGCCACTGGAAATTCAGCAGTTACCGGGATGGTTAAAACAGCGAATGCAACTGCGCGGCTTACAACCGACTGAAGATGCCCTAACTATACTGGCTGAACAGGTTGAAGGTAACCTGCTCGCGGCTGACCAGGAGCTGGAAAAATTACGCATGCTTTACGGTGAATGTGAGATTACAGCAGAAATGGTCGTGGATGCGGTGAGTGACAGTGCCCGCTTTGATGCATTTGCCCTGGTTGATGTTGCCCTGCAAGGTGATCCCGTCAGGGTTTCACGTATTCTGCATGGTTTGAAAAATGAAGGTGAGGATGTTTTACACATTTTAGGTGCGTTAATGTATCAACTTCGCATGCTGGAAAAAATGTCACAGGCGGTAGCAAACGGGCAACAGCTGGAGCAGGTTTTTAGCCAGTACCGTATATGGGATAAACGTAAAATTGTTTTATCAGCGGGTTTGAAACGGCATGGTTTGAAACGCTGGCAGGCTTTTTTGCTGGTGGCGGGACGTATTGAACGTATGTGTAAAGGCCTGGCGACGGGTAAACCTTGGGATGAATTGCTACAATTAGTATTACGAATTGCAGGTACTGCATTATTCCCCTTAACAGCAGAACAGATCGCGACGAATTAATCAGGAAACAACAAGAAGATAAAAAGCTATGGATATTAAGAACTACATGACAGAGCTCGGTCAACAGGCGCGAGCCGCAGCACGAGAGTTAAACCGGGCAAATACTGGGCAGAAAAATGCTGCCTTGTTAGCCATGGCAGATGCCATTGAAGCACGCCAGCAAGAATTGTTAGCGGCAAATAAAAAAGACATGGATGCCGGGGCAGAAAATGGTCTTGATGAAGCATTACTGGATCGCCTGGCATTAAATGAGGAAAGAATTGCCGGCATGGCTGAAGGGATTCGTCAGATTGTGGCTTTACCTGATCCTGTAGGTGAAATCACGGATTTAAAATACCGTCCAAGTGGTATCCAGGTTGGGAAAATGCGGGTGCCTTTAGGTGTGATTGGTATTATTTACGAGTCACGTCCAAATGTTACGGCGGATGCGGCAGCGCTGTGCCTGAAGTCAGGAAACGCTGCAATATTACGTGGGGGCTCGGAGGCTATGCATTCAAACCAGGCCATTGCCGCCTGTATTCATGACGGGCTGGAAAAAGCGGGCCTGGCAAAAGCAACGGTACAGGTTATTGAAACCACCGATCGGGCAGCCGTGGGTGAACTCATTACCATGAAAGACTATGTTGATGTGATTGTACCTCGCGGTGGTAAAGGCTTGATTGAGCGGGTTAGTGAAGATGCCCG
>JAOUOK010000008.1 GCA_029880425.1 Gammaproteobacteria bacterium | reverse complement strand
TATTTAAATTCTGACCTGGATTATATGACAGTCCATGCCCAGGGCGATGACTATACCTTGCATGTGAGTCCTGCTCCATTTGCTTCACGCAAAGGTGCGGTGGATATGATGATGTTTTCATTAGCTGAAGCATTGTCCTCTGATGCCGTTGGTGTTGTCTTGTCAGGACACGGTGTTGATGGTTCTGAAGGCATGGAAGAAATAATACATAGAGGCGGTTTTGCAGTCGTGCAGGAACCAAAAAGTTGTTTATGTAAGGAAATGCCGTTGGCAGTAATAAGTAGAAATGAATCAAGTAATGTTTATGCTGATACGAAGATCGCATCGGTGATAAATAATTTGTAAGCAGATAAATATAAAATAAATAGAAAATTAATGTTGTTAAAAATCTCATCCTGAGCAGATTAAGGAGAAGAACATGAACTGGAAAAATTGGAATATCGGTAAAAAACTCTTTAGCGGGTTTATTAGCCTGGTATTTATATTAATTATCGTAGGTGGGTTGGGTATCTATGGTGTAAACGAGATTACCAAGTCAACCGATCAAATTAAAAGAACCACGCCACTGATGGATGGTGCGATGGAAATGCGTGTTATTGGCGCCACGCTCCAGCAGCAAATCATGGAACAACTTCTCGCGAAAGATACGAAAGAACTCGAAATGGTTCAGAGTGAGATTAAACAAAACATTAAGGACTTTACAGTCTTCAATAACGCGATGGAAAAAGGGGGCGAGACAGACGAAGGTTATATCTACGCATCGACAGACTCGCGTTTGATATCCACGCTTAAAGAAACCCGCCAGGATTTTACCAAGGTTTTCGCACCCGGTATCCTTGAAATATACGAAATGCAAAAGCAAAAAATAGCCACGCGAGAGCTAGCCGAGGCAACCATGCGTAAGTTCGAGAAGGCTTTTGACCAGCTCTTTGATGACACAGAGCAATTCGAAGCAACCATCAAGGAAGGGATCCAGGAAAAAATTGCTGCCGGCACTACTGCTGAGGCTATTATCAAGCGAGACAATACCTGGGCGGATATGTCGATGGAAATGAAATCAACCATTGGCCATATGCGTATTCGTATCGAGGAATATGCCCAGGAACTCGAAGCAGGGTCTACCGCCGAGATTCGTAACGAATTCGACAAGGCAAAAATGGAAATGGATGGCTGGCTTAATGCTCTGTTTAAAGGTGGAAAAAACGCCGAAGGTACGATTGCGCGCTTAACTGACCCTCGTTTGAAAGCGATGTTAAATAATTACTATAAGACATACTCAGAAACTTACCTGCCATTAGCCATGGAATTTATTGGCCACCAGGATAAGCTGGCTCAAATCGATGCAAAGGAAAAAGAGCTGGATGAAGCTATCGATAATATTGGTCAACAGATGCAAAAATCTTTGCTGACGATTGAGGATATCGCCAAGGAAACTCTGGCTAAGGCCTATGCTGATGCAGATAATGCAAAAGAGCTCGCAATTTTCGAGGCCGCAGCAGGTATGGTTATTGGTGTACTGGTTGCCCTGTTCCTCTCAGCAATCATTACCCGGGCAATTTCTGGTCCGATTCTGAACGTTGTAACCACGGTAAACCGGGTTGCAACTGAGCATGATTTAACATTAAAAGCCGATGTAACGTCTAAGGATGAGCTGGGGGTCATGGGTACCTCGTTTAATGAAATGATGGAAGAGCTGCGTAAAGTCTTTGGTGTTGTTAGTAATGCGGCACACGCGGTTGATGATTCATCAACACAGGTGGCACAACTTGCAAGCAGAAACAGGGAACGTGCAGAGGAACAAATGAAACGTGCCCAGACTTCGGAAAAAGTAATCACCGAAATGGGTAACTCTGCAGGCCAGGTATCACAAGCAGCAGGAAGTCAGCAAGAAGCTGCACGATCAACTCAGAAGTTACTCCAAGAGCTGGTGTTAAAAATGAACACCGTATCAGAATCTGCAGAAGCTCAGAATGATGAAGCGACTAAAACCATTGATCGTGTAACTGAAATGGGTGAAACCGGTGCCAAGGTTGTGTCAACGGCCCAGGAACAGGGTGCGATGGTAGAGCAGGTAACGAGCTCTATTGCTAACATGGTAAACGCGGTAGGAAACATGCAGAACGCGGTAGCCCAGGCACAGCAACATGGTAAAGCTTCACTCGATGCTGCAGAAGAAGGTGCAAACTCTGTAGCCTCAACGGTAAAAGGTATGCAGGCTATCTCGGAATCATCTGAGCAAATTTCTGAAATCATTGGTGTAATCACCGAAATCGCGGAACAAACCAACTTACTCGCACTGAATGCCGCGGTAGAAGCGGCACGTGCCGGTGCGCACGGTAAAGGTTTCGCGGTTGTTGCGGACGAGGTTGGTAAACTTGCCCAACGTTCATCTGAAGCAGCAAAAGAGATTACCCAGTTAATTAAAGATTCAACCAATAACGTTGCCGATGGTGTAAAACTGACTGACCAGTCACAACAAGCACTGGCCAAGATTGCCGAAGGTGGACGAGTCAATATGCAGGCGATTGAAGCAATCAGTAACACTTCTGATGTATTGAACACGAATACTACGGAAGTTAAAGGTCAGGTAGAAATCCTGAATACCCTGGCTCAACAAATCGGAACCATGGCCCAGGAACAGGGTACACGTCGTAAAGCAGCGGAAGAAGCACTGCAGACACTGCTTGAATACTCTAACAGCATCACCGTGCTGGTAAATGAGTCAAATGAATCTATCCAGTCAATGAATAAAGAAATGGCGGGCGTGGTAAGTCGAGGTGATGAAATGGGTGAGTTGACCGGGTTACAGGCTCAACGTTCTAAAGCCATTACCAAACTTTCAACTGAGTCAGCTGCCGCGGCATCAGAAACGGTAGCCGGTGCAGGTAATGTTGTAAATATCACGCAAAGTTTACGTGAGCAATCAGAAAATCTGACTGCACAGGTACAACAATTTAAGGTTTAGACTGGCCGGCTAAGAGGAACTGTTTTTATGTTTAGCACTATATACAGCTTTCCTGTTAATAAACTGATGTAGTTATTTTTGGAGGTTTATACAAATGGCTGAAACGACTTATGAATTAGAGCGAATAGAGGATGATGAAGATGACGGCGTGGTACAGCTCGTTGGATTCGGAATTGGTAAGGAAAGATTTGGTGTAGATATTCTTACGGTACAGGAAATTATTCGTTCTACTGAAGTAACTCCTGTACCCAATTCCCCTTCTTTTGTAGAAGGGGTAATAAATTTACGTGGCGATATTATTCCTGTTATTGATTTACGCAAACGCTTAAGTTTGTACCTGGAAAGTAATGACATAGAAAAAAACTGGGTGCTGATTTTAAGGATCGGTAACCGGGTAGTTGGCTTTATTGTTGATAATGTATCTGAAGTACTCAAGATCGCAGAAGATGATATTGACCCGCCACCAAATATTGTTATTGCCGGTCTTGAAAATCAGTATATTCGCGGCGTGTGTGAAATTGATAATAAACTTTTGATAATTCTTGATTTTGAAAGTGTTCTTTTCAATGAAGAATATTATGCATTAAAAGATATGGATTTTGATGAAGTTAAACTGATTGAAGAAGTTACTGTTGAATAAGAGAAGCAGTAATAAGTGAGTAGTTATATTGTCACAATATTAATATTGGATAGGGTTAATGGGAAAACGAATACTAGTTGTTGAAGATTCTACCATGATGCGCCGCGTTATTATGAAGGTGTTGAAAGAGGCGGGACATGAAATAGTCGGCGAAGCGAGTAGTGGCACAGATGCAATAAATATGTACCAGGAACTTAAGCCTGACATTGTCACCATGGATATTACCATGCGTGGTATGGATGGACTTACTGCTTCAAAAGAGATCATGGCATTAGATAGTGAAGCAAAAATTTTAATCCTGTCGAACCTGGATGAAGAAAAATATCGTGATGAAGTAAATAATATAGGTGCAATCGGATTAGTGAATAAACATCAGACTGATCAAATTCTGGAACTTGTAGGAAATTAGCTTGAACTAATCTTTATCTGAAAAGTAGAGAAGGATTCCTGATAAGGAAAAAATAATGACCGATATTAACATGGCACTCTTAAATGATTTTATTGATGAATCCAGGGAACACCTGGATGAGATGGAATCATTATTGCTGAAATTAAGTAATCAACCAGGCAACCTGGATTTGTTGAATGACATATTCCGGACTATGCATAATGTTAAAGGTGCCTCACAACTTACCGGACTGGATAAAATATCCCGCTTGTCTCATCGTCTTGAAGATTTACTGGATTTATTACGCCAGGGTTCTAAGCAAACCACAGATGAGATTGTTGAGTTATTAATTACTGGTCGAGACAGAATTGTTGAACTTGTATCTGAATTAGAATCTGCCCAGGAAGAGCTATCCTCTGTTGATGAGCTAATTGAGCAATTAACGCTTCAAATTGAAGGGGGAGACATCAAAGCTTCATCTGAAGCGTCGCCGGTTGAACCTGTACAGGAAAGTATCACTCCATCACAACAGGCTGCATCTACTGATGCTGGTTATGATGAAGAGGAATATGACCAGGAATTGTTTAAAATATTTATTGAACACCTGGTAGAACAGTTTAGCCTGTTATCAGTAGCTACGGAACATTTTAAACAGGTGCCTCCTGATGCTGAACATATTCAGGAATGCATGGATGCAGTGAATCGTCTTAAATCTTCTGCAAATTATATGGGGTATGATGAATTAACCAGTTTATTTTCTAACTGGTCATCTTCACTTGAAGAAGCAGCTAAAGATATTGCAATCGGTAACGATGCATTTCTTGATTTTATGGATGTTTATCTTGATGATTTACTGGCCCGCTATCCACAGCTAGCTGATAGTAAAACATCTGTTTATGCAGACAGAGAAGACTCAAAACCCGCACAGGAAAATATAATTCCACAAGAGCAAGGAATTACAGAAACTGTTACCCCTGCTGTTGCAGAATCAAGTGCGTCAGCTCCTGCAATTAATATGTCTTTAATTAATGATTTTGTGGATGAATCCAGGGAACATTTAGATGAAATGGAGTCCCTGTTACTACAGTTAAATAATGAACTTGGTAACCTGGATTTATTAAATGACATATTTCGAACTATGCACAACATTAAAGGTGCATCACAGTTAACAGGACTGGATAAAATTTCCCGCCTGTCACATCGTCTTGAAGACTTACTGGACTTGTTACGGCAGGGAAATATACAAACTAACAGGGTTATCGTCCAACTGTTAATTACCGGGCGTGACCGTATAGTTCAGTTAGTTTCGGAGCTGGATTCGTTTGAAGAGGAGCGCTCTTCAGTTGATGAATTGATTGCACAGTTAAGCGAGTTAATTTCTGCAGGTGTTTCTGCACATGTTACTGATGAAAAAATTCCTGGTGACACCTCATTAACATCGAATAAAGAATCAGCATCATTAACTGAAACAAATATCAGTTATGATGAAGAAAATGATAAAGAATTATTCAATATTTTTGTTGATTATGTAAAAGAGCAATTTAGCTTTCTTGCATCTGCATCAGCACACTTTAAATTAGCCCCGATAGATAAAGAACATTTACTTGAGTGTAAAGATGCTGTTGAGCATTTACGTTCGTCAGCAAATTATATGGGCTATGACGAGTTATTAACAATACTCTCACACTGGTCATCTTCATTAGAAGATTCTTGTGATGAATTAGATAGTGGTGAAGATATTGACCTTTCTTTTATGGAATCTTACCTGGATGAGTTAACCCGTCATTTTCCGGTATTAAAAGATCTTAATGTACCTTCTTTCGATGATACAAAAATTCCCGATAAAGTTACGACTGAATATATACCTGCTGCCACAACTACTACTGAGGACATTGTTGAAGAAGTAGAAGAAGATAAATCAATGCTACAGAAAACACTTGATAATCAATTGTTTTCACGTTTAAACAATGCATTGGATGCTTCTTTACAAAAAGTGTCAGATAGTGAGTATGAAACATTAAACAACGTTTTTGATGAATTAGTAACACCTGATAAATCTGACAGTAAAAATCTTGCTGCGGCCAAGAAGAATGCACTGGAAGCAGCTAAAAAATTATCACCTAATCAACAAAAAACTGAGCAGGCAAAAGCCAAGGAACAGGAAAATAAAGATAAGAGAATTAAGAAAACCATGCGTGTTGATGCTGATAAGATTGATGCATTGATGAACCAGGTAGGTGAGCTGGTTGTAGATCGTTCTTATTTTTACCAGTTGTTTAATGAAATGCGTGAAATGCAACAGTACCTTAAGGAAATGGTTGGTGTAGATCAAAAAGAACTGAAAATGTTTCGTGCATTTACCTATCGCTTGAGTGAAGCTATTTCATCATTAAGCAGAACTTCAAATGAACTCCAGGAAGGGGTTATGAAAATGCGGATGTTGCCGATATCGCATTTATTCAACCGCTATCCTCGCCTGGTTCATGATTTAACAATGAATATGGGTAAAAAAGTTGAACTGGTATTACGTGGTGAAGAAACAGAACTGGATAAAATGATTGTTGAAGAACTTTCAGATCCTTTAATTCATATTATACGTAACGCGATTGATCATGGCCTGGAATTATCAGAAGAACGTCTAAGAAATAATAAACCTGAACAAGGTAAATTAATCCTCGAAGCTTACCAGGAAAGTAATCATATTGTTATTGAAGTTCGTGATGATGGCAGAGGTCTAAATCCGGAAAAAATTAAAGAGAAAGCAGTTAGTAATGGCTTGTATAGTCGCGATGATGTTGAGCGCATGTCTCAACGTGATGTGACTAATTTAATACTTATGCCTGGTTTCTCAACAGCAGAAAAAATTACCGGCACATCAGGACGCGGTGTAGGTATGGACGTTGTTAAGAAGAATATTGAAAAACTTAATGGCACACTGGATATTGATTCAATACCGGGTAAAGGTACCCTGATGCGTCTTAAAATCCCTCTGACCTTAGCAATTATTCATGCGTTGATGGTAAGAGTTGGGGGCGATATGTTTACTATTCCATTAGCAAATGTAGATGAAACTGTACGTATTAGCCAAAATGATACTTCATTTGTTGAAGGCGTCGAAGTCATTCATTTACGTGGGATCGCATTACCTATATTCCGTTTATCAGCTCTGTTTAGTGTTAAGTCAGACCAGGATCTTGATAAATCATTTGTCGTAATTGTTAATACTGACGGCCAGAGAATTGGGTTCGTGGTTGATGAAATGTTAGGCCAGGAAGAGGTAGTTATTAAACCACTGGAAGATTATGTACAGGAAAGAAGTGGTTTCTCAGGTGCAACCATTGTGGGTGATGGTCGTATTTCACTGATTCTTGATGTTTATGAATTAGTTAAAATGACAGCGAATCGACAAATTAAACGTCATAAAGAGCAGGCGGTGTTATTAAAAGCAACAAAACCGAAAGCAATTGGCAGCTCTGGTGATTCAAGTGGACGCCTTCATTAATATTATTATGTCTGCTTAACTTATCGTAAGGAATTAATATGTCTGAGAAAATAAAAGTCCTGATAGTAGATGATGCCTCATTTATGGTTAAAGCTGTACGGGATATTTTGGAGTCTGACCCGGATATTGAAGTAATTGGTACTGCGAAAAATGGCAAAGATGCTTTAGAAAAAATTAAACAACTTAAGCCTGATGTGATTACACTTGATGTTGATATGCCAATTATGGACGGAATCAGTGCAGTTCGTCATATTATGATTCATGAACCTGTTCCCATTGTTATGCTTAGCTCTTTGTTTGAACATGGCGATATTACCTTTGAAGCATTAAGGCTGGGCGTTGTTGATTTTCTCCCCAAACTTTCCGGTGCAATTTCACGTGATATTCATGACCAGGGTCATCAAATTGTTGAACGGGTGAAAATCGCCGCGGCTGAAAATATTAACAATGTTCATCGTGTGAAATTAAGTAAAATCGATGTGCGTGAACAGCTATCAGAGCGTTATGGTTTTAATGACATGGAAAGCATTATTACAATGGGTACGACGCTTGGTGGTCCGAATACAATTATACGAATAATGTCAAAACTTTCACCTGATTTACCTGCAGCTGTTATTGTTATCCAGGAAATTGGCGTTAATATTCTTCCCGCATTTGTTGAAGAATTTAATAAGTACACACCATGGAAAGTTGAAGTGGGTTCGGAAGGGCAGGTACTGGAAGCAGGAAGTTGTTACATTTGCTCATACAATGAACCAATGAGTGTTCATTTAAACGACAGTAATGAAGTCGTATTAAAACATATAACAGAGAATCGCAAACCTTTAGATACACTGTTTTCTACTGCCGCAGAGATTTTTGAGCAAAATACTGTAGGTGTATTACTTACCGGCGTGGGAGCTGATGGTGAACAGGGATTTGAGGAGATTAAAGAACACTCAGGGGTCACTATTGCTCAAAATACGGCTACTTGTGTATATCCAAATTTAACACAATGTGCAATTGAACATGGCGTGGTTGATTATATCGAGGATGCAGATCAACTAAGTGAACAAATTGAAAAAGCTGTAAGGTCAAAAACACAGGATAATTATGTAGTTACGTCATAGTAAAAATGATGACTAGTGATTATTTGACAGCTATTACAAACTTTTTATGAATTTAAGCGAGACATAACATGATCATAACCTGTGGAAAATGTAAAACAAAATACAGAGTTGATGATAACGCTATACCTAAGGATGAGTTTAAGGTTCGTTGTACTAAGTGCAGCCATGGCTTTTTAGTTAAAAAACCTTCTTCAACCAGTGAAGTGCCTCCTTACATTAAAAGAAAAGCTGAAACTGTTGCTACAAAATATAAAGATAATCCAAACTGTAAAGTGATTACAATTTGTAATCAAAAAGGTGGTGTTGCAAAAACTACCACGTGTTTAAATCTTGCTACCTCGTTAGCTCAAATGAATAAACGCGTACTTGTTGTCGATTTTGATATACAGTCAAACTTAACACTTTTACTCGGGCATAAAGACGCCCGCTCATTTTTTGACGTGGTTGATTCAGAAAGTAATGAGCTTACAAAGTTTATAATTAAGACAAAACATAACTTATCCTTATTGCCGTCAAACAGTAAAATGGCACTGCTTTCAAAAACGCATATGGGGCAGGATAATTTTGAGTACATGTTGCGTGATAAGTTGTTGCAGGTGAAGCAGGACTATGACTATATCCTGATAGATACTCCTCCTTCGGGTGACTTTTATACTCTTAATGCTTTGCTGGCTTCAACCAGTGCGATTATACCGGCACCTTGTGAATATTTATCTATGAATGGTATTAATCATATTGAAGGTATGATTAAGGTTATTCAGAATAAAATTAATCATTTTATTGATATGTTTGTCCTGATTACCAAACTGGATAAAAATAATACTGTAAGCCAGGTTGTACTGGAAAAGATAAAATATAAATATGGTTCAAAAGTGCTGCATACAATGATCAATTATGATCAAAAAATTCAGGAATCAGAAATTGTTCAGACTCCAGCAATTATTTATGATTCTGAAAGTCAGGCGGCAAGGCAATATCAACAGTTAGCGAAAGAAGTGAATGATAAATTATTTCCTGCTGAGCTGAATGAAAAAACAGGTTCGTATCTTTAATTTAGATACGATTTTTAAATTAAGATTGTATACTCATTTAAATATTTACTTGTATTGAAAAGAGACATCTTGTTGCATAGAAGTACCCATTTGTGAAATTACCAATAAAACCCGCTATTTTTTATCCAACATTATCTATAGTTATCCTGGTGTTTGTTTGGGAGGCAACTATTCGACTTAGTGGCTGGAGTGAACAGGTTTTCCCTGGCCCTGTGATTGTTTTTAAAGCTTTTCTTGAACTTTTACTCGATGGCACATTATTTAATCACTCTGTTGCAAGCCTGTACCGTGTTACCGTTGGTTTTTATCTTGCTGCCATTTTAGGTATTCCGCTGGGCATTTTATTAGGCATGCATCGTGTCGCAAACAGCATGGTTAATCCAATAGTGCAATTTCTTCGCCCCATTTCACCGCTGGCCTGGATTCCACTTGCCATGTTGTGGTTTGGTATTGGTGACAACCCGGCTATATTCCTGATTTTTCTTTCGAGTTTCTTTTCTCTTGTTGTGGCAACAGCAATTGCTGTTCGAACTATTAACCCGATTTACTTCCAGGTTGCGGCAAACTTTAATTTTTCAGGTAAAGAAACAATAACAAAAGTTGTTATCCCTGCGATAACACCTGATGTAGTGACTGCATTACGCTTAACCATTGCTGTTGCCTGGTTAGTGGTAGTTGCTGCTGAAATGATAGCAGTTCAATCCGGGCTGGGTTACTTAATTCTTGATTCAAGAAACGCATTACGTATGGATTACGTTATGGTTGGCATGATTGTTATAGGTTTTATTGGATTATTTCTCGACCTGATTATGCAGAAACTAAGTAAACAAGACTGGTTAGCTACGCGTTAAATTTAAAATACTGTGGATTTAAAATGAGTTTTATTGAAATAAAAAATTTATCTAAGAACTATGTTAACCGGCGTAATACTAAGCGTGCTCCTGATGATCCTGAACAGCCAGGAGAAATGAAAGTTCTGGATGATATTAACCTTGAATTTGAAGAGGGTGAGATGGTATGTATTCTTGGTCCTTCAGGCTGTGGTAAGTCTACCTTGCTGAGAATTATTGCAGGTTTCGACACGGCAAGTTCAGGTGAAGTTATTATTGATAAAGAGAAAGTAACGGGAGCAAGTTCCGATCATATTTTTGTATTTCAACAAAATGGTTTATTACCCTGGATGAATGTCTGGGATAATGTGGAACTTGGTTTACGTCACATGGAAAATGAAGAAGAAAAAAATGAACGTATCCAGGAATATATTGATTTAGTTGAACTTAATGGCTTTGAGTATAATTTACCCTGTCAGTTATCAGGTGGCATGCAAAGAAGAGCTGAGCTTGCCCGTGCACTGGCAGTAAAACCGGATATTCTTTATCTTGATGAGCCATTTACCGGCCTGGATTATCTTACCCATCTCAAAATTCGTGAAGAAGTTGTTAATATACATGAATACATTGGTAAGACCATGATAATGGTGACACACTTTATTGAAGATGCGTTGGTTATGGCTGACAGGATTATTGTGTTTTCAGAGAGACCAACATCAATAAAAATGGCAAGAAAACTTGATTTTAGTCGTCCTCGAAATATTAATAAAGATCCCGGTTTAAGCGAATTGCGTGACGAGATATTTTTGATGTTAGGTGTAAGTTATGTTGCATAAACTCACACATTTATCAAAAAATGCAAAGATTATTACGGGGGCGCTGCTCTGGTTTATCCTGATTACTGCATTGCATTTTAGTGTTAATTTTGAGCGTAGTGAAAGAAGGGTGATTAAAATGGGTTATATGCCGGTTATTACTAACCTGGCAGCACCGATACTCGACTTTGCAAGTAAAGACAGTAATGGTATTCGCTATAAAGCGATAAAGTATGCTTCTTTTGCAGAAATGGCAGAATCTTTAAGAAATGGTGAAATTGATGTTGCCTTTATGATAGCGCCTCTTTCAATCGTGTTACGGCAACAGGGTGAAGATGTAAAAGTTGTCTATATTGGTAACCGGCATGAAAGTACCATGGTTGCCCGTAAAGATCTGAAAGTTAAATCACTTCAGGATCTTATTGGTAAAACTATCGCTGTACCGATGCGCTATTCCGGTCACAATATAAGTATCCTTGATTTAATTGAAAAAGAAAATCTTACTGGCCAGATCAATGTTGTGGAAATGAATCCGCCTGATATGGCTGCAGCGTTATCTACTGGCTCATTAGATGCGTATTACGTGGGTGAACCTTTCGCGGCACAAACATTAATGAGTGGGCATTCAGAAAGAGTATTTTATGTTGAAGAGGTATGGGATAAGTTCATATGTAATCTTGCAGTTGTCAGAAATGATTTAATTCAAAAAGAACCCGGCCTTGTTCAGGATATCGTTAATGGTGCAGCTCGTTCAGGTATGTGGGCAAGTAAAAAACCTAAAGAAGCCGTTAAAATTGCTGCAAAATACTGGAACCAGCCGGTTAAGTTACTGGAATATGCATTCACAACGCCTGCAAACAGGATTCTCTATGATCAATATATACCGAAAGAGAGTGAAATGCTGGAAATGGCAGAGTTAATGAAAAAGTACAAATTATTAGAACAAGCAGATGTTAAAGGTTTAGTTGATGATAAATTTGCTAAGTCTGTGAAAGTTGAAAATATTTCAGATATTAATTTAATTTTAAAATAAATAACCTGGGTGCAGATTTCCGGGTTTAATTTTTAGATTGCCTGAAAAATAAGATGTATGCCGATTAATGTCATCAGGTAAATAAAACTTTGTTTTAATAAATCATCATTAATTCTTTGAGATATCCTGGAGCCAATTTGACCACCAATTAATGTTCCAATTGAGGCAAAAAGAAAAATATTTCCCTGAAAATTACCCGATAAATTAAGGTGTATCGTTGACGATACGACTGCCAGGATAAACATCATACCAATGGATGTTCCAATAGCATGCGGCATATCAAGCTTTAATTTATGGCGTAAGGCGGGAATCAGCCACTCACTGATTCCAACAGAAAGAAAGCCCATTAGAAAACCGAAAAAACCCGGAATTGCAGCCACTTTACGGAATTTTTTTGCGTTTAATTTAAAGCTGGTGCGTGATTCTGCGTCGTTATTGCTAACAACAAATAAAATTGCAAGAACCATGGCCATGATTCCCAGTATCATTTGTATCGTGTCTTCAGCCAGGCTTATCGTCATGTAACTGCCGAGTATAACGCCGGGTAATGCGACCAGTGACAGTAATATGGAGAGGCGTATGTGGATTAACTTAGCTTTCATGTAAGCAAAAGTACCACTGCCAAGACCAACTATCTGTATAGATAATGATGTTGCGATGGCTTCGGCAGGGGATAAGTTATATACCAGTATTAATAAAGGCGTCCATAGAATACCACCACCAATTCCAATTGCTATTGAGATGGTACTGATAATAACGCCAAAAAATATTAAAGCAACTTCAAGCATTACGTTTGTCGTCACCAAATAACTTAAACGAGTTTACAAAGTTGCTCATTGATTCCAGGTTCTGTTCAATATCGGCAATTATATTTTTAATCTCTGGATTATCAATATTCATTTTTTTTAATGTTTGTATTTTATCAATAGCGTCAGTTGCAGTTAATGATGTAAAGCTCGCAACTTCCTGCAGGTTGCTGGCAAGTTCATTAATTGCACTTCCTACTTTGCTGATTTCATCATGGCTATCAATTTCAATTGTTTGACTCAGA
>JAOUOK010000007.1 GCA_029880425.1 Gammaproteobacteria bacterium | reverse complement strand
GGATTACGTTGTTTTTACCATGAATAAATTAAGGTGAAAGAATTAATCAGGGAAGCTTTTGATAAGGTGGTGTAAATATTTATTACCTATATTTAAACGAAAAATATAAATAATATTATCTTTAATTATTAGTAAAGTAGCCATTATTCAAATCCAGCACCTGAAGAATGAATAATGGCTATATTTTTATTTCGCTTTACTTTTATATAAGCCTTCAGCACTGGCCCGATCATATTGATCCAGCTGTTTCATTACCAGGTGGATAGCTTCTGCATATGGCACGGTTCCCTGCGAACGAATAATATCCTGTCCTTCTTTGCTTACAGCATACTTCACAAAATCTCTGACTAGTGGCACTTTATTGCCACGTTTTATAACCAGGTACAGTGGGCGATACAAGGCATAAGAACCATTTTTAATGTTGTCATAGTTTGGGGCCTTTCCATCAAGTTTAAGCAATTTAAGATCACGTTTCTTGGCACTACTATAGCCAGAAATACCTAAACCATTAACATTTTTTAATACACCTTTCTCAACAGGACCTGATGATTTAACCACGTAAGTCGCTTTAAATTCCTGGTCATAATTAGCAAAAACCAGTTCACGAATAGTCCGCCCTACACCGGATAGCTTGCCACGGCGCACATACAATTCAATCGGTGCATCATTTCCACCAAGCTGCTTCCAGTTTGTGATTTTCCCTGAATAAACTTCATGTAATTGTTTAAAGCTGATGTTATCAACCGGGTTCTTTTTATTTACAAATACAACCAGCGCATCCCAGGCAACCGGGATCTGAAATGCATTTCGTTCCTCATCAGAGTTTGGAATAATAACCCGGCACGCTCCACCAATATGTACTGTGCCATTTGCTGCCTGGCGTATTCCCTTGGTAGCACCACCACCACTTAATTTGATTTCAACACCCGATTTTTTTGTATATGCTTTTGCAAGCTCACTCATAAATGCCTTTTTTGAAATACCACATCCCGTCCACTGAATGATTTCTTTCGCTTGAATCGAGCCCATGAAAGTTAAGCTAAATAGGCAAAGCAATAATAAGCTCTTTAATAATTTAAACATTTAATACCTCGACTCGGGTTTAAAAATTCAATAATGAAAGGATTACTGAATTTAATAGATGTGATGATTATTTAACTGATTTAGAAGCAGTCTAACTTACTGAGTTTTAGACCACAAAACAACCTGAGTATCAATAAGTGTGAAACACAACAACTTTATGCAAAATGCAATATAAAATGGGAGAGCGATATAATTAAGCTACTTATCAGTGAGCCAGAATTTTCTGGCTCAATAATGTGCCCTTGCTCCAGGGATAGCGCCCAGTTTAATTTTCAGGCCTCCAGCACAACTAAGCTGAAATTTATAAAAAAAAACTTATGACTCTATCGCCGTAGAACTGGCAATAATCGAAGCAATGACTATAGTTATAGCCACTCTCATTATTGCTAAACCATTATTTTTAATAGCTTTTTCATACAGACTTTTGCTGCTTACCGCAGCAACAAAGAAAACTACCCTAATGGGATAGGTGAAATGACTGAGTATTTTAGTATATAATGAATTTATTATGTTCTTAATAAACCTGATTCGCCACGGCATGATTAGACACATATAATCGCCCGCTTTTTGTAATCAATCTAAATATTTTAGTAATCAAGGCCAAACTATGACCGTATTACACGACCCTATTCAGCCACCAGCAGGCCGAATTGAAACCAAAAATACCACTTGCTACATGTGTGCATGTCGCTGTGGTATTCGCGTAACCTTGCGAGATAACGAAGTTCGTTATATCCAGGGGAATCCGGATCATCCTCTTAACCAGGGTGTTATTTGTGCAAAAGGTGCTTCTGGCATCATGAAGCAATATTCACCTGCACGTTTAACCAAGCCGTTAAAGCGTGTTGAGGGAGCCGAACGTGGTGCTGCCCAGTTTGAAGAAATCAGCTGGGATGAAGCCTTCCAGATTATGGAAGATCGCTTAAGCCACCTGCGTGAAACAGATCCTAAGAAATTTGCACTCTTTACTGGTCGTGACCAAATGCAGGCCCTCACTGGTCTTTTCGCAAAACAGTTTGGTACACCAAATTATGCTGCACACGGTGGTTTCTGCTCGGTCAATATGGCTGCGGGCATGATTTACACCATCGGTGGTTCGTTCTGGGAATTTGGTGGTCCGGATCTTGAGCGTTCCAAGCTGTTTATTATGATTGGTACCGCGGAAGATCATCACTCAAATCCAATGAAAATTGCGCTGTCAAAATTTAAGCGCGATGGTGGCCGTTTTATTTCAATTAACCCGGTCCGTACGGGTTACTCAGCCATTGCCGATGAATGGGTTCCGATTAAACCCGGCACGGATGGCGCATTAATCCTCGCCTTAATTCATGAACTGATTAAAACCGGCCTCTACGATCGCGACTTCCTGGTGCAATACTCTAATTCAGCTGAACTCATCAGTACTGATGAAGCCAGTGATGATTTTGGTTTATTCGTTCGTACTGATATCCCTCAGGATACAGAATGTTTTGAAGCCCAGGATCGTGTCTGGTGGGATCGTACCAGCGACAAGCCCATGCATGCCCGTGAAGAAAGTGTTGACCCTTACCTGTTAGGCGAATTCACCATGCCTGATGGTCGCCAGGTAAAACCGGCTTTCCAGTTACTCAAAGACCGTGTTGAAGAATACACGCCTGAATGGGCGGCTGAAGTTACCGGCATTCCAGCAGAGACGATCAAAACCTTAGCCCATGAAATGGGCATCACGGCACGTGACGAGCTCATTGAATTACCGATTGCCTGGACTGATGCATGGGGTAAAGATCATGAAACGATTACCGGCAACCCGGTTTCTTTCCATGCCATGCGTGGACTCGCCGCTCACTCTAATGGATTCCAGTCGATTCGTGCCTTATCTATTTTAATGAGCCTGCTAGGTACGATTGATCGCCCGGGTGGTTTCCGGCATAAAGCACCGTTCCCACGCCCCATTCCACCTTGCGCAAAAACACCGAAAGGTCCTGAAGGCGTTCAACCTAATACCCCTTTAGATGGGATGCCGTTAGGTTGGCCCGCTGAGCCCAATGATTTATTTGTTGATGACAAGGGTGAACCGGTACGTATCGATAAGGCATTCTCATGGGAACACCCCTTATCTGCCCATGGCTTAATGCATAACGCGATTACTAACGCGGTAAATAAAGACCCATACGATATCGATACGTTACTCATCTTCATGGCAAACATGGCATGGAACTCGTCAATGAATACCGATGAAGTTCGTAAGATGTTAAATGACAAGAATGAAGATGGCTCATTCAAGATTCCTTTCTTGATTGTTGCTGATGCGTTCCAGTCAGAAATGTCTGCCTATGCTGATCTACTGTTACCGGATACAACCTACCTTGAACGTCATGATGTTATGTCGATGCTAGATCGCCCTATTTCTGAATTTGATGGCCCGGTTGATTCTGTCCGTATTCCTGTTGTTCCACCAACAGGTGAATGTAAGCCATTCCAGGAAGTTTTAATTGAAATGGGATCACGTTTAAAACTGCCTGCTTTCACTAACGAAGATGGAACGCGTAAATTCCGTGACTACCCTGACTTCGTGGTGAACTATGAAACTGCACCGGGTTCTGGCATTGGTTTCTTATCGGGCTGGCGTGGCAAAGGTGGCGAGAAGTTCATGAAAGGTGAACCGAATCCTAACCAGTGGGAAATGTATGAGAAAAACAACTGTGTTTATCATCATCATTTACCCAAGTCTTTCCAGTACATGCGTAACTGGAACCGTGGTTACTTAAAATGGTCACAGGAGCATGGCTTACAACGTTATGCTGAGCCAATTAACATTCATATTTATTCTGAAGTATTAATGAAGTTCCGTTTAGCGGCACAAGGTAAACTCGAAGGTAAACAACCACCTGAACGTTTACGTAAACGTGTTGATGAGAACTTTGATCCATTACCGTTCTATGCAGAACCTTTAGAAGTTCAGTTAACGGATAAACAAAAATATCCATTAGCTGCACTGACACAACGTCCAATGGCAATGTACCACTCGTGGGATTCACAAAACGCGTGGTTACGCCAGATTCATGCACATAACTATATGTACATTCATCCATCGACTGCGCAAGCGCAGGACATTGAAGATGGTGGCTGGATGTGGGCTGAATCAATGCACGGTAAAGTCCGTTGTATGGCTCGTTACTCTGAAGCTGTTGAGCCAGGTACTATCTGGACATGGAATGCCATTGGTAAAGCAAGTGGTGCATGGAACCTTGATGGCAATGCCAATGAAGCGAAGAAAGGTTTCTTATTGAATCATTTAATCGCTGAAGAGCTGCCTAAGAATGAATGTGGCGAACATATCTCAAACTCTGATCCTGTTACAGGCCAGGCAGGGTGGTATGACGTTCGTGTTCGTGTCTATAAAGCAAAAGATGACGAGCCAAAAGAAACATATCCACAGTTTGATGAAATGCCAGCTGTACCCGGTACGGGTGAACGCCGCAAGAAACAAGGGTTCTTTGCCGGCATGTTTACTAAAGGAGCCAAGTAATGACTCAGTTAGCTTTAGTTATTGATCTTAACGTTTGCGTGGGCTGTCATGCCTGCGTAACAAGTTGTAAAGAATGGAATACCTCGGGACCCGCAGGTTTCATGACAGATGAAAACCCGTACGGTAAAGATCCAACCGGTACTTTCTTTAACCGTGTTCAGACTTATGAAATTGGTGAGTTTCCGAAAACAGAAACACTTCACTTTCCAAAAAGTTGTTTGCATTGTGAAGATGCACCTTGTGTTCCTGTTTGCCCAACGGGTGCAAGTTATAAGCGTGAACAGGATGGTATTGTATTAGTTGATTACGACAAATGTGTTGGCTGTCGTTACTGCACATGGGCTTGCCCATACGGTGCACGTGAAATTGATGAAGATCAAAAGGTCATGAAAAAATGTACCTTATGTGTTGATCGAATTTATGATGAATCTTTACCCGAAGCAGAACGTAAACCTGCCTGTGTTTTAGCTTGTCCAACAAGTGCTCGCCTGTTTGGTGATGTTCATGATCCTGAATCTGATGTTTCAGTAACAATTCGTGAAGAAGGTGGTTACCAGCTAATGCCTGAATGGGGTACCCATCCATCAAATCACTATTTACCACGTCGTAAAACACGTATGCATATTCATGAAGATGAATTACAACGTGCAGACAACCCACTTAATAAAGAACAACGTGGTCCAAGTGGTCCGGTCGAAGGCACAACGCTCGACGACAGTACTTCTTGGTAATTGAAACTGCAGATCTTGCCATCTAGCGGCGTTAAAAGCTTTTTCGGAAATGCTCATTTACACTAGTAAACTCCGCTTTCCTCAAAACCTTTTGCCTTGCTAGAGAACAAGCTTTGCAGCTTCTTAGAAATTTTTAAATATAATTTAGGAGATCGACAATGCATCCGGCATTTTCAGTTATCTTTTTAACAACACTTATCGGTGTCGGCCAGGGTTTATTCCTGGCAATTTTCACCGGGCATAGTTATGCCGCTGTTCAATTAGTCTCGGCGCAAGACAGTGTCGCATTTTACGGTGTCGGCGGTTTAATCGCTTTGCTATTTTTGATCGGTGGTTTAACGGCTTCTTTCTTTCACCTTGGTCGCCCTGAACGTGCATGGCGTGCAGCGGCTATGTGGCGTACCTCGTGGCTTTCACGTGAAGTCATCGTGTTACCCTCATTAATGCTTTTAATCCTTATTTATACTGCTATGCAATTTCTTGATTTGGACACGGTTTTATATACCAGTGAAAAAGGTAACGTTCTGCATCTAAGCCTGATTATTGGAACCCTGGCTGCAATTGCAACCTTCGTGTTGTATATCTGTACAGCCATGATTTATGCAACAATTAAATTCATCCAGGAATGGGCATGTGCACTGACTGTTGTTAACTACCTGTTACTCGGTACTGCATCAGGTTTCACACTAGCTGCAGCACTTTCAAGTGCAAATGCACCTGAGCTGATTGGCTTATACGGTAAATGGGCAATTATTATTACCGCGGCAGCATTCTTTACCCGCGGCGGTTCACTGATTCGTAATGCACGCATTAAACCTATTTCAACGATGCAAACTGCGATCGGTGTTCGCCATACCAAGATTCAACAAAAATCAATGGGTATGCAGGGTGGTTCAATGAACACGCGTGATTTCTTCCATCATAAAACAGCAGCATTCTTAAAGATTATTAAATGGAGCTTTATGATCCTGGTTTTCCCACTTCCGATTATTTTACTTTGGACAGGTGTGAACTCAGGTAGTACCAGCGTATTACTTGGTGCCTTCATAATTCAGTATATCGGTTTAATTGCTGAACGTTGGTTCTTCTTCGCACAGGCAAATCATCCGCAAAACCTGTATTACCAGACAACTTAATTTTACTAAGTTATTGTTAATACAATAAAAAAGCCGCCTGTTAGCAATAGCAGGCGGTTTTTTTTATTTTTTTGATTATCTTCAGACTGGTTCAGCTTTAGTTCAGCTTCACCTGACTATAGTTCTCCATAACAGCTACAAAAGCTACGAAATTAAATAAGGAGAACCACAATGAAAAATATTATTAAAACAACTATTGGTATCATCGCGATTTCACTCGCAGGTATTTCTGTTAGCCAGGCTGACACCGATCGTCAACGTGACAATGACAGGGCTGACAGGTATTCACAAAAACAGCAGGCAAAACAATTTAATCGTTTTGACAAGCATTACCGCATGCATCGCCAGCAACGTGGTAATCATTTATATGATCACGTAAAACGTCCACACTGGAAACATTCAAACTGGAAACGCCATTACCTGAAACATGAGCGTCGTCATGCCATGAAACAAGTACGTCGTGACCGAGCATATCGCCGCGCAGTAAAACAAATGTATCGTGATCGTGCATATCGACGTGCATTAAAACGCGAATTACATCGTGAATATCGTCATAATTACCGCCCTGCTCGTTATGTTGCACCTTCCTACAACGTAACATATAGCAGTCACTCACACGGCAACAAATTCGTACCTGTTGTTGCAGGTAGTATTATCGGTTCATCGATTGCTAACCATGCCAGCCATGGTGATCCAGGCGCAACAGTTGGTGGTGCAATTTTTGGTGCCATTATCGGAAATGCCGTAGCAAACCATTGATATACAATATTTCTGGTGAATTATGCATGGCTTGGTTATCCTTAAAGTATGGAACAGCGTATTACCTGTTCCATACTTAAATCAACCTGAGCATGCAGGAAAGAACAAATGAAACCTACATTATTTATCTCTGTGCTTATTATTTTTACAGCGCTATTAAGCCCGGTAAGCAAGGCAAATCCTTTACACTCCCCGAATATTCAATTAGCTCAAAGCAAACAGGGCCTCGGTGCTGCAGTAGAATCAATTAAGCAAAAGACAGGTGGTCGTATTCTTTCCACTAAAACCATCAATCAAAATGGCCAGAAAATTCATAAGATAAAAGTACTCTTACCATCGGGTAAAGTCCGGGTCTTTAAAGTCACTGCTCAATAAATATCATGCGTTTATTAATCATTGAAGATGAACCTCATATAAGAGAACAGCTACATCAGTACCTGCAACAGCAAGGCTATGCAGTTGACAGTGCCGAAGATGGACGTAGCGGCTTATTCATGGGCATGGAATATCCTTTTGACCTTGCTATTGTTGACCTTGGTCTACCCGAAATATCGGGGATTGAAGTTATTCAAAATTGGCGTAAACAAGGTAAAACGTTCCCTGTCCTTATATTAACTGCACGTGGTAAGTGGCAGGATAAAGTGGAAGGTTTAGAAGCCGGTGCGGATGATTACCTTGTTAAACCTTTCCATAACGAAGAATTACTTGCACGAACACGGGCGCTGTTGCGCCGTGCAGCCGGTGTTAGTCAACCCACTATTCAATTTGATGGCTTAACTATAAATATTTCGCAACAAACCGTTTTGCAAAATCAGCAAGAACTTGAACTTACTGCCTATGAATACAAGGTTATTGAATACCTGGTGATGAATTCTGACAAAGTGATTTCTAAAACTGAGCTGACTGAACATATTTATGACCAGGACTTTGACCGTGACAGTAATGTTATTGAGGTTTTTATTGGTCGTTTAAGAAAAAAACTCGATCCCAACGGACAATTAAAACCAATTGAAACCTTACGTGGTCGTGGGTATCGCTGGAACTTAACGCCACGTACTGAAGAATCGAAGCTATCATGAATTATTCGATTCATAGCCGCATATTATTATCAGCGCTGATTATACTGGCGCTTTTTATGGGATTAACCGGAATGATACTCGACAAAGCCTTCCGCACTAACATTAATAATCTACAGCAGGAAAATTTACGCACCCAAATATATTCATTATTGGCTGCTGCAGAGCTTGATGAAAATGATAAGTTTCAACTCCCTGATGAGATGACAGAGCCACGCTTAAACCTTTCAGAATCCACTTTACATGCGCGAGTGACGACTAAAGATAATGAAGTGGTTTGGCAATCAAAATCCATGCTCAATATTAACTTACCCTTTATACGCAACAAAAAAATGGGGGAGTTTTCTTTTTCAGAAATAACACAAAATGCAGGCAACTACACTTTAGTCACCTTCAGCACACAATGGTTTACAGATAATAATGAACAAACATATATATTCCACGTCGCGGAAAATAAAAATGTTTTAAGTTCACAAGTTAATCTTTTTAGAAAAGAACTCTGGAGCTGGCTGGCTGGGGTGAGTGTTCTGCTAATAATTATTCAAACTATAATTTTAAACTGGGGTCTTAAACCGTTACGCTATGTTGCCGATGACCTGCTAAAAATTGAGAACGGCCAAAAGAAACGCTTGGCTACAGATTATCCGAAAGAAATAACCCCGTTAACACAAAATCTTAACCAACTTCTTGATTCTTCACAAAATCAATTAAGACGATACCGTGATGCCCTGGGTAACATGGCGCATAGTCTGAAAACACCTCTTGCAGTGCTACAGGGAATATTTAGCAGCACTGAGTCAAAAGATAAAGACACAGCCTTAGAACAACTTAAAACCATTAATGAAATTGTTGAGTATCAATTACAACGTGCATCAACAGTTGGACAACTGCAGTTTTCCGAGGCGATTTCAATTCGTCCGATTGCTGAAAAAATCATTAATACTCTTGATAAAGTCTATAAAGATAAAAATGTTACTGCACAAATAAATATCCCGGGCAACATCAATATAAAAATGGATGAAGGCGATCTTTTTGAGATGCTGGGTAATTTAATTGAAAATGCTTACAAGTGGTGCACTAACCAGGTAAGGCTTAGTGCAAACAAGCATAACCGCCAGCTCCAGCTAATTATTGAAGATAATGGTCCTGGGATAAGCAGTGAACAGCGCGAACTGATTTTGTTGCGCGGTAAACGTGCAGATCAGTCAACCCCCGGTCATGGCCTCGGGCTTGCCATGGTAAATGATATGTTATTACTTTATAACGCTTCAATGGAAATATCAAAAAGCAGCATGGACGGGGCAAAAATACTTATTAATTTACAGGATTAGATAATTTTATTTTAAATGGCTGACGTAATCTGGACAGTTCTTCGAAAGGGTCCGTTTATTTAAAAACGACATTATTTATAATGGTTACCGTTTATATTATATTCTAACTTTATTAATGGTAATTGCGCGAAAAGCTTTAGATTTTAGGCGTGAAATTAATGCGATTTAAATGACTATTAACAATGTTATACAAGCTGGCTTTAGAGCCAGGCAAACAATGTAAATATGCCTGTCTCTAAAGACTAAATACAACTTCCAGATGTTTTGTTTTTAATGTCCTACTGCTGCACTTGGATCAACTTCATACATTGCAGGTAATGAGTGAGCAATCCCTTTATGACAATCAATGCAGGTTTTACCCTTATCAAGCCCTTTTGAATGTTGCTTCATTGAACGACGACCCTGCTCAGTATAATCCATAGATTTATAATCATGGCAATTTCGACATTCACGAGAATCTGTTTTCTTCATTGCTTTCCATACATTTTGCGCAAGCTTTAAACGTTTTTTCTCGAATTTTTCAGGTGTATCAATCGAACCCAGTGCCTTGTGCCAAAGTTCATTTGTTGCCTGAATTTTACGAACAACTTTATAGGTCCATTCTTTTGGTACATGGCAATCAGGACATGTGGCCCTGACCCCTGTTCTGTTTGAGTAATGAACGGAGTCTTTATATTCCTCGTAAACATAGTCACGCATTTCATGACATGAAATACAAAACTCTTCATTATTTGTCATTTCCATCGCGGTATTAAACCCACCCCAGAAAATAATACCAGTGACAAAACCTACAATCAGTAATGTACCCAGTGAATACTTGGCTGTCGGTTTTTTAAGAAAGGCCATTATCTCCTCGAGCCGGCCTTTTTTATTGCTGTAATTTTTCATTATTCAATCCTTCTCTTTTAACTTCATAAATTGAAACTAAATTAATATTTAGTGACGTTTCACAGTTTTCAGTGGATCAAACGTATTTTCGACTAATGGAGCTGCATCTACTTGTGGCACATGGCATTGAGTACAGAAATAACGTCGTGCAGCGATATTCGCTAACACATTATTTTCCCTGTCATTAAAGTGCGTTTGACTAATTTTTGTTGCGTTAGCTTCTTTATAATTAGCCCAGCTATGACAAGTTAAACACTTGTTAAACTTCACGTTAATTTTGTAGCCTTTAATCTTATGCGGAATTAAAGGAGGCTGCTGTACGTAATCACGGGTAATCGGTTCACGATCATCCTGAATATTCATCTTGGCAGGTTCTTTTGCTGCCTCATCAAGTGGATTTGCTCCCCTTAATGAATTAACCCCTCCTGCAAAAGCCTGACTAGAAAAAATACCTAAGCTCAACACCATTACTATATTAATTACAGTTGACCTTTTCATGGCGCAACCTCCTTCTTATTAGCCACGTTAAACAGCGTGGAATTATTAAAACGATTAGAGTATGTAAAAACATCTTTAGCGCAGACATCTATACAACGTCCACAATTAGTACAATTCATATCCATAATGACAGGACCAATTCCTTTACTTTCCCCTTTAAGCGCAGGCTTAATTACCTGTTCTTCCGGGCATACCATGAAACAATCCATGCAATCATCACATTGTTCACGCTTGTTCGCAGTGACTCGCAACAAGCTGTAACGTCCTAACAAACTATAAAAAGCACCTACCGGACAAAGATGCCCACACCAGCCTTTACGACTGATTAATAAATCAAATATAAAAATACTTACAACAACCATTAGAGCAAAACCTGAACCAAAAATAATACCGCGATGTACTATTGAAACAGGATTAACTATCTCCCATGCAATTGATGTTGTTAGTGCAGCTACAAGTAACGTCATCAATAAAATCCAGTAGCGTGTTTGCGGAGAAAACCGCGCTCCACCTTTAATATTAAAGCGTCTACGCAACCAGTCTGCTGCATCAGCTATAATATTTACCGGGCATACCCATGAACAAAATACACGCCCACCAACTAACAGATAAAATAGCGTAACAATTACTGCGCCAATCAATGCAGTACTTACGATTTCATGCCCTGCAATAAATGACTGAAGTAATATGTATGGATCAGTCAGTGGTAATACTTCCAGGGTTAAACTTGAAGTTAAATTACCTTTCACGATCCAGTAACCCAGCAACGGCCCAACTAAAAATAATGCAATTATCGATAGCTGGCTAAACCGTCTTAACACTAACCACTTATATGCCTGCCACCAGCCTTTCTCTGCAATGGCAGCTTTACCTGCATCTGCTGGTAAATTAGCCTTCATTAGCGGGAATCCTTTATTAAACCTTCACCGGAATGATCATATTTCAGACCTTCTGGTAAGTTGTACTTATGTTCCTGGTCAGGTGTAACTAAACTCTTACCCGCTTTTTTCTTTTCTTCCCAACCCAGGCGGTAATGCTTGCCTATTTCACCTTTAGCCAGTTTAATCGGTAAAACTTTAATCGCGGCCTCTTCTAAAACACAGGCACGTTCACACACGCCACAACCCGTACAACTGTCAGAATGAACAACCGGTATAAATATGGTGTGCTTACCACTACGCTGATTATGTCTGGGTTCCAGGGTAATCGCTTTATTAATTAACGGGCAGACCCGGTGACAAACATCACAACGCAAGCCCTGGTAGTTTAAACACGTTTCCTGGTCAACAATGACAGCAAGTCCCATGCGTGCATCATCTATACTGGTTAAATCATGATCCAATGCACTGGTTGGGCATGCTTTTACGCAAGGTATGTCTTCACACATTTCACATGGCAATTTTCTTGCCGTGAAAAAGGGTGTCCCTAGTGGTGCCTCATCAGAAAACGTGGCTAACTTTAAAATATCGTATGGACAATCCCGTACACATAAACCACAACGAATACAGGCAGCTAAAAATTCTTCTTCACTTTTAACACCCGGTGGTCTTAGTGCTGTTGCCGGTAATGAATGTGTCTGGCGTGAATAAACACCCAGACCAAGACCCAGTAAACTCACGCCGCAAACGGTTCTTGCAGTATCCTGTATAAACCGTCTGCGACTGGATTTAACTTGTTTACTTTCTGCATTCATTTTGACAACAAGATTTTATCTATACCTTCTCAACTTTAACTGCACATTTTTTGAAGTCTGTCTCTTTAGATAAGGGATCAGTTGCATCTAATGTCAGTTTGTTGATTAAGCGCCCGGCATCAAACCATGGAACAAATACCAGTCCTTCAGGTACACGATTACGACCCCGTGTTTCAACACGCAGACTAATATCACCGCGGCGACTTGCTACCTTGGCAACCATACCCCTGCGTAAGCCACGTTTCTTAGCGTCATTTGGATGCATATACATTACTGCATCAGGGAATGCACGATACAATTCTGGCACACGACGTGTCATTGAACCTGAATGCCAGTGTTCAAGTACACGACCGGTTGATAACCATAAATCGTATTCTTTATCCGGGCTTTCCGCAGCGGGTTCATATGGCGCAAAAATGATATTGGCTTTACCATCTTTCTTACCGTAGAACTGAACGTCTGAACCTTTTTTAACAAACGGATCATAACCTTCACGGTAACGCCATAATGTTTCCTTGCCATCAACCACTGGCCAGCGCATGCCACGTACTTTATGGTAAGTATCAAATTCACCCAGGTCATGGCCTTTTTTCGGTCCTTTAAGACCAAAGATACGGTACTCTTCATACAGACCTTTCTGGATATAAAAACCAAAATCATCCATTTCACTGTTGGCATACTGGTTACCG
>JAOUOK010000243.1 GCA_029880425.1 Gammaproteobacteria bacterium | reverse complement strand
CCAACAATGGCGGAAGCCTCTGAAGCATTTCTCAATATCGATGCACAAAATTGGTCCGATATTACGACACCTTTAACAGCACACGAAATTAACAAGTTCAAACCGTTAATGACACGTGTTGAACAGGAAAAAGTGGATGCACTTGTAGAAGCATCGAAAGAAGATTTAAAACAGGAACATCATAAAAAAGAACGCAACGCGAGCAGCGAGAAAGTGAGTACGAATATGGACCCCATTGCCGACCAAATCGAGTTTGATGATTTTGCAAAAGTAGATTTACGCATTGCCAAAATAGTTAAGGCTGAACATGTCGAAGGTGCGGATAAGTTATTACAACTCACCCTGGACATTGGTGAAGAAAAAACACGTAATGTTTTCGCTGGGATTAAATCCGCTTACCAACCAGAAGACCTCGAAGGGAAACACACCGTGATGGTAGCTAACCTTGCACCACGTAAAATGCGTTTTGGTCTTTCAGAAGGTATGGTGTTAGCTGCTGGACCAGGTGGAAAGGATCTCTGGATACTCGAACCTCATGATGGTGCTCAACCCGGCATGCGAGTTAAATAATACAAGAGATTAAACCACTGGATATGCTGGGGACTAAATATTTATTTCCCCCGTGAACCCCGTGTTCTCCGTGGTAAATTTCTTAAAAAATTTTTATTAATCTACCTGGCCTTTACTGGCTTAATAATTATTTAAATAACCTGCTGACTATAAGGTATCTCGTTGATTTTACTGATATAGCTCAAGGTATTGGGTTATACTGAGTCGTATCATTATTAATTTTAGTACGCTTTAATTCTATGGCTGAATACGCACTTATACTCATAAGCACAATATTGGTTAACAACTTTGTATTAGTGAAGTTTCTTGGCCTATGTCCATTCATGGGAGTATCACGCAAGCTGGAAACAGCCATCGGTATGGGCCTGGCAACAGCATTTGTTTTAACTCTCTCATCCATCTGTAGTTACCTTGTCAACGAATACCTTCTCGCGCCACTGGGTGTTGAATACCTGCGTACGATTACCTTTATTCTTGTTATCGCGGTGGTGGTGCAGTTTACTGAAATGGTGGTGCATAAAACCAGCCCATTACTCTACCAGGTGCTGGGAATTTTCTTACCCCTGATTACGACCAACTGCGCTGTACTCGGCGTCGCTTTACTCAATGTACAAACTGAACATGGTTTTATTGAATCTGCATTATACGGTTTTGGTGCTTCAGTTGGTTTCTCATTAGTCCTGGTTTTATTTGCCGCCATGCGTGAACGTATTGATGCCGCAGATGTACCTGAACCTTTTCGCGGTGCATCGATAGCTTTAATCACCGCGGGGTTAATGTCGATGGCCTTTATGGGCTTTGCGGGACTCGTTAAGGGCTAATATGTTAGTGACAATTATTGCTATAGCCACGCTTGCAATCATCTTTGGCCTTGTGCTGGGTTTTGCTGCAATTCGCTTTAAAGTCGAGGGCGATCCAATCGTCGATAAGATCGATGCCGTCTTGCCACAAACACAATGTGGTCAGTGTACTTACCCGGGTTGTCGTCCTTATGCCGAGGCCATTGCCAATGGTGAAGCACAAATCAATCAATGCCCACCAGGTGGAGAAGCAGTTATAAATGAACTGGCTGATTTACTCGGCGTCGATCCCTTACCGTTAAATGAAGAACACGGTGAACATACTGAAAAAACCGTGGTTTATATTGATGAACAAATCTGCATAGGGTGTACTTTATGCATCCAGGCCTGTCCCGTCGATGCGATTGCCGGTGCAGCCAAACTGATGCATACCGTAATTGAAGATGAATGCACAGGTTGTGATCTTTGTATCCCGGTTTGCCCGGTTGATTGTATTTATATCAAGCCTGTTACAGAAACCATCAATACCTGGAAATGGCCATTACCGGAAATTAATCAACCTACTTTAAAAGATCTTATGGAACTTAAACATCATGAGCAGGAGCAATCCTGATGACGATGCGTTTATGGAAAATTTTTGGTGGCCTGAAGTTACCCGGCTTTAAAAGCATGTCGATGACGCAACAGACTGAAGCGGCCCCCCTGCCAAAAATTTTAACCTTACCTTTAAAACAACATATTGGTCATGCGGCTGAAACCATTGTTAACGTCGGTGATAAAGTTTTAAAAGGACAAATGATTGCCGCGGCAAAAGATTATGTCAGTACCCCTATTCATGCATCGAGTTCAGGAACAGTCATAGCCATTGAAGAATACGCTGTTCCACATCCATCCGGCAAAATGACAGAATGTATCGTCATCGAAACAGACGGTAAAGATAAATGGATTGAGTGTGTTAAAAATGCGAATTTTCGACAACTTGATGCTAGTGCACTGCGTAACCTTATCCGCGATGCAGGCATTGTTGGTTTAGGTGGAGCCGGCTTCCCGTCCTTTATTAAGTTAAATCCTGGTCCGGGTAACATGGTTAATACACTTATCTTAAATGGTGCAGAGTGCGAACCCTATATCACCTGTGATGCGATGCTAATGCAAGAGCAAAGTCGCAAAATTATTGATGGCTTAAACATTATGCGACATGCCTTACAGGTTGAACGTTGTATTATTGCTGTCGAAGACAATAAACGATCTGCTTATACCATGCTGGTTAATGCCTTACAGGAGCATGAAGCCGAATATATCGACATAGTACTCATTCCAACACTCTATCCAGCCGGTGGTGAGAAACAACTTATAAAAACGCTGACAGGCAAAGAAGTACCCAGCAATGGTTTACCCATAAATATTGGTATTGTTTGTCACAATGTTGCCACTGCGGCTGCCGTTGCATCTGCAGTACTTGAAGGTAAACCTTTAATTAATCGTTACGTGACTGTCACCGGTGAAGGTGTTGAGCATCCTCGTAACCTTGATGTATTAATTGGTACACCTTTTTCTGAACTCATTGAGCTGTGTGGAAAAAACAGAAAAGCAGAACAGTTTATTATGGGTGGTCCCATGATGGGGTTTGAAATTTCTGATATCAATATCCCGGTTATTAAAACAACCAACTGTATTCTTGTGCAAAGTAAAAAAACTGAACCTGACTTTGTGATGCCCTGTATACGTTGCGGCCAGTGCGCAAGCGTTTGTCCTGCCCAGTTATTACCACAACAACTATACTGGTATGCCAGGGCAAAAAACTTTGATAAGACCCAGGACTACAACCTGTTCGACTGTATAGAATGTGGCTGCTGTACTTACGTATGCCCCAGCCATATTCCGCTTGTTCAGTATTATCGTTTTGCTAAAACCGAAATCTGGGCGCAGGAGCAGGAAAAGAAAAGTTCAGACATTGCGCGTCAACGCCACGAATTCCGTCAGTTCAGAATGGAACGTAAAAAAGCAGAAAATGAAGCACGCAAAAAACAAAAGAAAGAACTGCTTAAAAAAGTCAGTGGTACAAAAGATAATGCTGATGATGCCAAGAAAGCTGCTATCGAAGCAGCCATGGCACGTGTAAAAGCCAAACGTGAAAAGCAATCAATCACACCGGCAAATACTGATAACCTTACAGAAAAACAAAAAAAAGAAATTGCTGAAGTTGAAGCTCGACGCAGAAATGCGAAGGAAGAAAATTAACCATGTCCAGCATCCATAGTTCTCCTTATATAAAAAGTAATGATAATGTCTCGCGGATGATGTTGGCTGTTATTTTTACGCTAATTCCGGGTACTTTAGTCTACATTCATTTTTTTGGCTGGGGCGTGATGATCAATATTTTGATTGCCATTATTACAGCGCTTAGCTGTGAAATAATTATTTTAAAAATTCGCCAGCGCCCGGTTAAGCCTTTTATTTATGATGGTACAGCCGTTTTGACTGCTATTTTACTTGCGCTGGCCATGCCCACTCTCGCTCCCTGGTGGCTGGCCGCTTTAGGTGCAGCATTTGCTATTGTTATTGCCAAGCACTTATACGGTGGCATGGGCTATAAC
>JAOUOK010000242.1 GCA_029880425.1 Gammaproteobacteria bacterium | reverse complement strand
AAAAATCTTTCCAGTAATGAGTTTTTTAGTGAAAAAATCATATTTTTGAAAAGATTATGTAAAAATTGCCGGGTAAGTTCCTGATTTTTCTTTAAAATCAACAAGGTATTGTGATACTTTGGCAAAAAGCATTAGAAATGATGCGAACAGCTAAGTTTTAGTAAAGGACAGTAAATGAAAAGCATGACACGTAATTCTCTTATTCTTGGTTTAGGGCTGGTGCTCGGCGTCATGCTGACGGTTGGACAGGGTGTATTTGCAGAAAGACAAAATACCCGCCACTCCTCTGCGACCATTCCACTTGAAGATATTCGTTCGTTGAGTGAGGTTTTTGGAAAAATAAAGCAGAATTATGTTGAGGAAGTTGAAGACAAGGAATTACTGGAAAATGCAATTCGAGGCTTGTTAAGTGGTTTAGATCCGCATTCTGCTTATTTAGATAAAAAAGCATTCACCGATTTACGCGAGGGAACCAGTGGTGAGTTTGGTGGCCTTGGTATTGTTGTGGGTCTGGAAGATGGTTTTGTTAAAGTTATCTCGCCGATTGATGATACGCCGGCTGCACGTGCCGGAGTAAAATCCGGAGATCTGGTTATTCGACTAGATGATAAAAATGTTAAGGGTATGAGTCTTGAAGACGCGGTGAAAATCATGCGCGGTAAACCTAATACCGATATTACCTTAACCATCGTGCGTAAAGGTGAAGCTAAACCATTAAAATTTAAAATTACCCGCGATATTATTAAAGTTCAAAGTGTACGTAGCAGAACGCTGGAAAAAGGTTTTGGCTATATCCGGGTTTCAGCATTTCAGGAACGTACAGGTGCTGATTTACGTAAAGCACTTTCTAAACTGAAAAAAGATAACAACAAAAGAAACCTGAAAGGTTTAGTACTTGATTTACGAAATAACCCGGGTGGATTGTTAACACAGGCTATTGAAGTGTCTGATGCCTTTTTAGAAAATGGTGTCGTGGTGAGCATCAAAGGTCGTGATACGGCAAATAATATGACTCACAGTGCCAAGGGTATGGACCTACTGAATAATGCACCGATTGTTGTACTCATTAACGGTGGCTCAGCCTCCGCTTCAGAGATTGTTGCAGGCGCATTACAGGATCATAAACGAGCCATCATAATGGGCAGCCAGTCGTTTGGTAAAGCTTCTGTACAAACGGTTGTTCCTTTAGGTAATGGAAGCGCACTTAAATTAACCACTGCGCGTTATTACACACCGAATGGTACTTCAATCCAGGCAAAGGGAATCGTGCCTGATATTGAGCTTGATGATTTAAAAGTATCTAAAAGAGAAGATAATGGTTTTAAACAAACCAAGGAAAAAGATTTATCTCGACATTTAGATAATGGACAAGAAGAATCTTCAAACGGTAAGGAAAAAGATTCAAATGATATCGATACTAAACTTGAATTAGCTAATGAAGATTATGCATTGTACGAAGCTTTAAACTTATTAAAAGGTATTCACCTGGTTAATGAAATTAAAAACAGGTAATTAATCACACAGTGAATAAAACGAAAGCGACATATATGAGAAAGGTTTCGTTTTATTGCATTAGCCTGTTGTCATTGTTAACGGCAATGGTACAGGCTGATGACCTTACTGTTTCTTCAGCACCAAGGTCACAAAATATAAACCAGCCTGCGATCAGTATTATTATTGATGATATGGGTTACCGTTTAATATCAGGTCAACGCGCCATTAATCTACCTGGTGCGATTACATATTCCTTTTTACCTCATGCACCGCACGTAAAGCAGTTATCTGGCACTGCGTATAAACAAAATAAGGAAGTGATGTTACACCTGCCAATGGAGGCTGAAGCTGGTAAAAAACTCGGTCCGGGTGGTTTAATGGAATGTATGAGTGAGAAGAAGTTTGCCGAAGTTTTACAGTCGAGTATCCGTTCAGTACCCCATGTCAGCGGTTTTAATAATCACATGGGAAGCCTGCTAACTAAAAGCCCGTTATGGATGAAAAGATTGATGCAACAGGTTGCAGCAAAAAACAGGCTGTTTTTTGTTGATAGCAGAACAACCAGTGACAGCGTTGCCATGGAAGTGGCGCATAGTGAAGGGTTGAGTAGTATTCAGCGTGATATTTTTATCGATCATGAAGAGTCAAAAGAGTTTATTCAAAAACAGCTTCGCAAGTTAATCAGGAAGGCGCAGCGCAACGGAACAGCACTGGCCATCGCCCACCCCAAAAAAGTGACCTTGGCTGAATTAGAACAATGGCTACCTTTACTTGAAACTAAGGGCGTGAAACTTGTTCCCGTTTCACAATTAATCACACTGCGACAACAAAGAAAAATTGCGTTATGGAAAAAGAAAAAATAAATCATACGCCTGTTGTACTTGTCCCACTAGCACAGGGCTGTGAAGAGCTTGAAGCAGTAACCATTACAGATTTACTAACACGGGCAGGTATAAAGGTTATGACTGCCGGGCTGGATAATGAAATAGTTATTGCCAGTCGCGGTATGAAACTTGTTCCAGATTATTTGCTTGATGATATTTTAGCAACTGATTTTGATATGATTGTCTTGCCCGGGGGATTGCCTGGTGCTGATCATCTAAACCAGGATCCTCGAATTCAAAACCTGGTTAAAAAGCTTGCGACTGAAAATAAATATACCGCTGCTATATGTGCTGCGCCACGTGTACTTGCTACAGCAGGAATACTTGATGGTAAACAGGCAACCAGCTTTCCCGGTGCATTAGATCAATTTCCTGTAAATAACCTGGTCTACCAGGAAAGAGCTGTAGTGGTTGATGGTAAGGTAATTACTTCGAGAGGACCAGGAACAGCAATGGAGTTTGCTTTAACATTGATCGAGTTACTCTGCGGTAAAGAAAAACGGGATGAAGTTGAAGCACCTTTACAAAGGATATAGATTAAAATGCGTGTTATAGAAGTCATTTCCGATGAGGGACACGTTGCAACATTACGCGGCATCGCTGAGCAGCACGTAATTGTTGATATCTGGGTAGGGCATAGCGATGAAGATGGTCGCTGTAGCACACGTATGCTGGTGCGTCCTCATAATCAACAAGCAATTCTTGATGCATTGCAATCATTAATCAGCGCGACAGTAAATACTCGGGTAGTCATTTTACCGGTTGAAGCAACCTTGCCGCGTCTTGAAGAAATAACTTCTGAAGAAGAAAAAAGTCGCAGTATTACCCGTAGTCGTGAAGAGCTGTACGAAAAAATTGTCTCGGGCGCCAAGCTCGATAATAATTTTATTTACATGGTAATCATGTCAACCATCGTTGCCGCGATTGGTTTACTCGAAGATAATGTCGCCGTGGTTATTGGTGCCATGGTGATAGCTCCTTTACTAGGACCAAACATGGCGCTGGCATTTGCTACAACACTGGGCGAAGGCAAGTTGCTCTGGTCTGCGTTTAAATCAAACATAAGCGGTTTATTACTTGCGTTGGGCTTGTCCATCATCATCGGGTTAATCTGGCCGCTTAATTTTGACAGCCAGGAATTAATGGCAAGGACAGATGTGGGTTTTGATGGCATTGTGCTGGCACTGGTTTCCGGTGCCGCAGCAGTATTATCATTGACCGCGGGTTTATCAAGTTCTCTTGTCGGGGTTATGGTAGCAGTTGCCTTGTTACCACCTACCGCTACCCTGGGACTGATGTTAGGTGCGGGTAATTTTCAACATGCACTGGGTGCGGGATTATTACTTGCGGTCAATATTGTTTGTGTTAATTTTGCTTCAAATATTGTTTTTTTGCTTAAGGGAATTAAACCAAGGACATGGTATGAAAAACAAAAAGCAAAACAATCGATGATTGTTTTTGTTTTATTCTGGCTGGTTGTATTAATCCTTTTAATTGCCGTGGTAAAAGTCAGGCAGGAATTTTTAGTCTAACGTTTTTCTTACATTCCATTACCAAACTTTTCATGATGAACTTCAGTTTCACCACGCA